>CANJYC010000093.1 GCA_947478985.1 Acidobacteriota bacterium
GTCGCCTGCGGCGCGCCCCATCGCTAGCATCTCGCGATCGAGACTCACGTTGTTGCCGTCACGGCGCACCGGAAGATCGGGCGTTTCCTGTTGTGTGACCTCCAGGCCACCCGAGGCCACGCGCGCATTCGGATACGTGGAGTTCGTCGGTGGCGCGAGCTTGCCTTTCAGGGCATCGGCGAAGGTCACTTCCTTCGTCTTGTACCCGGGCGTGTCGATGTTGGCGACATTGCCTGCCGACGCGACCTGCTTTGCCACGGCGATCGACATCTGACGCCGAAGCGAGTCGATGACGGATGAATCACTGATATTGCTCACGTTGCCTCACCTCCGGTCTGCCCCATTCAAGAAGTGCCGTTCGCGGCCGATTCCCTGAATGCGCGGGGACCGATGACTGATGAGGCAAGACGGGTGCCCGCGACGAAATACCGCGCGTACAGGTGATTTGCTGGAGATTGTGCAGGTGAGGCGTCGTCGGGGATCCGACGCGCCGACAGGATCAGTCCGGGAAGTCGGCAGTCGGCCGTTCGGCCGACCGCATCAGGCGGTCAGGTTCGCACCGGTATGACAGACGCCTTCAATCGACAATCTGTCGTCGCCGGTGCGCGGCGGGCTATCGCTTTCCGGTCACCGCAATCCTGAGGAGTTCTTCCATCCGCGCGAGACGATCTTCCATGGTGGCGACGCGCTGGTCGACGCCGCTGTCCGCTGCGGCTGTGAGCACCCGGGCCGAACGCGCACCCAGTGCGCCCTGGGTCGACGACATCCCGCCGTACGTCGGCGGCGGCGGCTGCTGCGTATAAGTGGGCTGTGGCGCCGCGGGCGCCGGAGGCAGACGTGCGTTCTGGAGCGCGGGCTGCGCGGGCGTCCCGCCGAACTGATTTGGCTGGACCGTCGGCGGGTTCTTGCCGGAATGAAGGCGTCGGCGCAGATCGCGGTTTTCCCGTTCCAGCGCAATACGGTCCTTGATGCGGGCCAGCATGACATCGAGCTGACCGAGTGAGAACGGCTTCGCGATGTAGTCATACGCCCCTTCTCGCACGGCGCGCAGCGCGCTGTCGAGTGTGGCGTATCCGGTAATCATCACGACATAACAGCCGCGATTTCCGGCCCTCGCCGCGTTGAGGACTTCGAACCCGTCCGCGCCCGGCATATTAATGTCGGTCAACACGATCGTGAAATGTGACGGGTTACGCTCCAGGGCGGTTATGGCCGCACGGCCGTCCGACGCGACTGTCACGCCGAGATTTCTGCTGCGGCAGAACTGCTCCAGGATCTCGCGCGTGGACAGCTCGTCATCGACGAGCAGAACTTCAAGGACTTCATCCGCTGGAATTGGTGGCATAAGCTTTGCGGGCACCCGCCATCGGAATGGCCCGTAAGGGACCAATCGTCACAATATCCGAGAACTTTAACGTGATTTCACTATAGGATATGCGTCGCGTGACGATAATCCGGCACGGAGACGGTCAGCCGACACTGCTATGACTCAAAACCGACAGCCTTCAGTTCTTATCGTCGAAGATGATGTGGATCTTCGACGGACCGTGAGTGAATCCCTTGAAGCCGCCGGCTTTGCCGCCGCGCAGTCGCCCGATGCGATGGACGCCATTGAGCGGCTCAAGGCGTTCGCCTATGACGCGATCGTCATCGACCTGCACCTGCCCGACGCCAATGGAATGGAGGTCCTTGACGAGGCCATCAGCCGCTACCCAGGAATCCGGGCTGTGGTGGTGACCGGGTTCGGCGGCGTGTCCGAGGCCGTCACCGCGATGAAACGCGGTGCCATCGACTTCCTGATCAAGCCGTTCCAGCTCCAGCAGCTCTCTCGCGTGCTCTCCGCCTCCATCGACCAGATGCGGTTGAAAGAGGAGAACGCCGAGCTGCGGGCGCAGTTGCGGGACCGCTTCCGCTTCGACAACATCATCGGCCGCGACAGCACGATGCAGCAGCTCTTCTCCACTCTGGAGCTGATTGCGCCCATGAACAGCACTGTGCTGATTCATGGAGAGACCGGCACCGGCAAGGAACTGATCGCGCGCACTATTCACCATCACTCCCCTCGTGCCGACCAGAAGTTCGTGGCGTTCAACTCCGCCGCCATTCCGGAAGCCCTCGCTGAAGCCGAACTGTTCGGCCACGTCAAAGGCGCATTCACCGGCGCCGTGTCGTCGCGCGTCGGCCGTTTCGAGCTGGCACACCGCGGCACCCTGTTCATCGATGAAGTGGCGTCCATGTCGCTGCCGCTGCAGGCCAAGCTGCTCCGCGCGCTCCAGGAACGCGAGGTCGAGCGCGTCGGCGAATCGAAGCCGATGAAGCTCGATATCCGTATCGTCGCCGCCACCAACACCGACCTGCGCCAGCTCGTCAAGGAAGGGTCGTTCCGCGAGGACCTGTTCTACCGGCTGAATGTCATCCCTGTCCGCCTGCCACCGCTGCGGGCGCGGCGCGAGGATGTGCCGCTGCTGGCCCAGCACTTCATCAAGAAGTCGTGTCAGGACAATGGGGTCGCGGTGAAGCCGATCACCCAGGAGGCGCTGCGCGTCATGATGGCGTGCGAGTGGCCCGGCAATATCCGCCAGTTCGAAAACGCGATCGAGCATGCCGTGGCGATGAGCCTGACGGCCAACGAGATTGGACCGGAATCACTGCCTGAGGAAGTACGAACCCGTTCCGGCCCGACGGTGGTGCCGACGGTGTCCATCCCGGACGAAGGGATCAACTTCACCTCGGTGGTGTCGCAACTGGAGCGCGAACTGATCCTGCGCTGTCTCGAGAAGACAGGCGGAAACAAGCGTCAGGCGGCCCGGCTCCTGAACCTGAGCCGCACCACCTTCATCGACAAGCTGCAGCGCCTGAACGTCGCCGACGTGGCCTGACGGGGCGCTGCTCCGTCTCAGTTATTCGCGGCCGGCAGCCGGATCGCGAACGCGGCGCCCGATGGCCGCGGCTCGAGTGTCAGCGAGCCCCCATGGGCCGCCACGATCTCGCGCGCGGCCCACAGCCCCAGCCCCGCTCCGTCGGCCGGAGCTCGCGTGGACACGAAGGCCGAAAACGCGCGTTCCTCGCGATCCGCTGGAACGCCTGGACCTGCATCGATCACGCGAAGCGTGACCCAGCCGTCTGCCGCATCGAGTTCCACGACGATTGCGCCCTTGGTACCCGCGCTCGCCTGCTCGGCGTTCACAATGAGATTGAGCAACACCTGCTGCAATTGCGATCGATTGCCCTTCACCGCGAATCGCAGGTCCTCCGGTGCCACCAGGGTGGACGTGAGATTCGCCCGCTTGATGAAGAAGGCACGCAGGGCAAGCGAGTGCTCCGCCACCTCGCGGAGGTTGACGCGTGCGATGTCACCGATCGTCCCCCGAGTGAACACCAAGACTTCGGCAAAGATCGCAGCGGCTCGTGCCGTCTGTTTGCTCAGGCGATCGAGCGAGGGCGTGATGGCCGGGGGAATATCCGGCCGCGTCTGCAGGAGCTCCACGGTTCCGGAGATGACCTGGCGCACGTTGTTCACCTCATGAATGACACCGGCCATGAGGTTCGCCGATGTGGCTGACCGGTTCAAGGCGATGAGCACGTCCCGCTCAGGTTGCGATGAGTCCATTACGCTCCAAATTTTCCTTCATGAGTGCCGCGTCCGTGAGACCAGGCTCTTGCAAAGCCACGGCCCGAATGGTCTGAGCTTCCGCTACGCCAGCCGCATCCAGTGCCACGGTCAGGGTCCGGACGCGGGAACAGGCGAGGACTGGAACGGACGCTGAGGCAAAGCAGTTCGCTCAGACGCGATGATAGGCAAATCAACCGTCAAAATAGAGCACTCTATGGATCTATATGGACGTATATGTCTGACACAGCTCATGCTGAAGTGTCGGGGCACCGGATCAACTTGTCGGCATTCCGACACCGGGATGGTCTGCCGTATCCGTGACGTTCATCCGAAATTCCCTGCAAATCGACGCCATCTGCCCCATAAGATTGTCCCCTCATGCGATCAAGCGGTCGGAACACCGACACGTCGGCCCACGTTCACGCCGGAAATCGGTAATACGCAAATGGCTCCGGCCTTGCCCACTCGGATGAAGCGCCTTTATGGCTACGTCCACGTTTCCACAGTCGCATGCCGTGCCCGACACGCTTCCTGGGCCGAGCGTGCAGCCTGACCGCCCCCCAAGGATGGCGGCCTTGCGTCTGTACGTGGGACTTGTCATCGCGACCGGCGCAGTCCTCCTGCTGCAGTTCGCGCCACGCACCTACCCCCAGCCGCTGCTCGCCCTGACACTGCTCGCATGCGGGCTGGCGTTGTCCGTTTTTAAAGTGCGGCTGCCGCTGGCTCGCAGCAGCTCGACCATGACGATGGCGTACGCCGTCGACTTCGCTGCGCTTATCCTCGTTGGCTCCGGGCTCGCGACGGTCATCGCCGCCGCTGGCGCCCTGCTCCAGTGCCTCGTACGGGTCAAGCGGTCCCAGCCGATTCATCGTCTCGCGTTCAGCGTGTCATCGGTCATCATCGCTGTGCAGGCCGCCGGCCTCGTCTGGCGTGCCCTCGGCGGCAGCCTGGCCGCCCCGTTCATCTCCTCGCTCGTGGCCCCGCTTGCGACCGTCGCCATCACGTATTTCGCGGTCAATACCGCACTCGTGGCTGGCGCCATCGCACTGTCGAGCGGCGTCTCCGCTGTCCGCGAGTGGAATCGTGAATTTCTCTGGAGCGCCCCGGCGTACTTTCTCTCCGCAGCGGTCGCCGGGATGACGGCCGTGAGCATCGCTTACGGCTACTACACGCTCCTGCCGGTCGCGGCCCTACTGCTGTTCCTGTCCTATCGCGCCTATACGATGTCGGTGCGCCGCCTCGACGAGGAACGGCGACATGCGCAGGAACTCGTCAGCATGATCACGACGACGCAACAGGCGCTGGCCCGAGCCACCGAGTCGGAGAGCGCGCTCGCAGCCGAGAAGGAGCAGCTGGCCATTACCAGCGCCCGCCTCAGCGTTACGCTTCGCACCATCAGCGACGGCGTGGTGACCGTCGACCAGCACGGCAGCATCATCCTGCTCAACGAGAGCGCACAAAAGCTCGCCGGCGCCGTGATGCCGAGCCAGGCCGCCACCGGCAGCTTCGGCACCATGCTCGCCGCCCTTGGCTTCAGCACCGAGCAGTGCGTCACATTGCTCAGCCAGGTCCTCCAGGAGGGCGTCTCCGTCCGCCTTCGGAACGATGAGAGCGTTGGCTCTCCGATGCGACTCATCGAAGTCACCGGCACGCCAACACGCCATGCGGAGGGCCACGTCGCCGGCGCCGTCTGGGTCCTGCGCGACATCACCGATATCGCGCAGATCGAGCACGAACGCGCCAAGTCAGCCCGGCTGGAGTCACTGGGTGTGCTCGCCGGCGGCCTGGCACACGATTTCAATAATATTTTGATGGGCATCACCGGCAACCTGTCACTCGTGGCGGCCATGGTGCCCCCTGAGCAGGCAGGCCTGCGCACCCGCCTCGACAGCGCCGTCGCGGCCTGCACACGCGCCCGCGGTGTCACCAATCAGCTGCTGACCTTCGCAAAGGGAGGCGCGCCGGTAAAGAAGTCGGCCTCGCTCCGCGAACTTGTGACCGAATGCGCCCGATTCGCGCTCAGCGGTTCGCCCGTCGCACCTTCGTTCCAGTTCGCTCCTGACACATGGGAGGCAGAGGTCGATGCGACGCAGGTCGGACAGGTCATTCAGAATCTCGCGCTGAACGCCAAGCAGGCGATGCCGCAAGGCGGACTGCTCGATGTGTCCCTCGACAACGTGACGGTTGATGACGGCGACCCACTTCGCTCGGTACTGACCAGCGGCACCTACGTGCGCCTGACTGTCAGGGATTCCGGCACCGGTATTCCGCCGGAGCTGCTAGCGCGCATCTTCGACCCGTATTTCACGACGCGGGAAAAGGGCAGCGGCCTCGGCCTGGCCATTTCGCACTCAATCATCCAGGCGCACGGAGGCGCCATCATGGTGGACTCAGAGGTGGGTGTCGGCACCACGTTTACCGTCTACCTGCCGGCGTCAGTCGCTCGCGTACCCGTCGTGCCGGTGGCCAAGCGTCACGATAGCGTTCGCACGCGCACCGGCCGTGTGTTGCTCATGGACGATGAGGACATGGTGGCCGAAGTGGCCCAGGAGATGTTCGAGTGCGTCGGTTACACGGTCAAACGAGCCGTCAACGGCGACGAGGCCATTCGCATGTTCAGTGACGCCGAGCAGACCGACAAGCCGTTCGACGTCGTGGTGCTGGACCTGACGGTGCCAGGCGGAATGGGCGGTGCCGAAGCCGTGAAGTACATCCGCGAGATGCGCAGCGACGTCGCGGTCGTCGTCAGCAGCGGCTATGCGGACGACTCGGTGATGGCCAACTTCAAGGCGTTCGGCTTCGATGCCATCCTGCCAAAGCCATTCACGCTGTCTGAGTTGAGGCAGGCGATGGCGGACCTCGATGGCACCCTGGAGAACCAGGCCGGCAACGGGCCAGGCGTGGCCGACCAGCCTGTCCCGGTCGATGCGCGCACGCGAGCCTCGTAGTCGCTGAGCCCGCGCGCCCTGCGACGTGGCTAGAGGACGCTCAGCGGATCGATATCAATCGTCACACGGCGCCGGAGTTCCGGCATGCCGGCGACCACCGACTTGAGCGCCTGCCGCATGTCGGCACGCCGCGAACCCTTCAGAAAGAACTGCACGCGGTGTTCCCCGCGCAACCGCCCCATCGGAGCCGGTGCCGGGCCTAATAGGCTGAATCCGGCTCCCACAGCGAGCGGTTCCAGGCGGCCAGTAATCGCCGCCGCCGCGCTCATCGCTTCATCCAGCGTTCGACCACGCACCACCGCATTCACCAGCGCCACA
>CANJYC010000094.1 GCA_947478985.1 Acidobacteriota bacterium
GGGACGTGGAACCGGGCGCCCTGATGATCAGCGCGCGTCTCGGCTCCGTGGTACAGCAGTCCGACGGCCACCTCGTCACCCTCGACTTCATGGCGAAGGACCAGGTCGAAGTGGAGTATGTGGACAGCTCGCAGAAGGTCCTGGTCCCGGCGGGCACACCGATTATCGTCACGCCCACCGCGGACCGCTCGGCGCTCTCGCCTGGTGAAGACGTCTTCCTGACCGCAACCGTCGCAGCCGGCGACAGGCTGACCACGTCAGGCCGGGTGCTGGTGAGCAAGGACGGCATCAAGCCGCCACAATAGTCCGTCGCGCGTCAGTGAATCGTCTGCGTGGTCGCGCGATCCGCGTCCATCACGCGTTGAATCCGCGCCGTCAGGTCCGGCGCCGGCACGTCGAATGGCCCGGCGACCACCGCGCCCAATGACATCTCGAGTGCGATCACCACCCCGCCGTCCTCGAACGGATTGACGATCCAGCTGAAGCCACGCAACGCGATGGGACGCTCTCCCGTGGCGTCGGGATACCGCACGCGGTCCATGAGCCGGAGCATCTCGACGAGGATCGACGCGACATCACCATCGCTCCAGACGCGCGGTTCGCGCGGCACCGGCGCGATGGTGTGGGTGGTGGCGTGGTTGTCGCCTCGGAGCCAGATTTCGACAGGAAATTCCATAGCGCTCACAGCATCTCGTTGAGTTCGTCGGGTGAGGTCACCGGCGTTTCACACATAAAGTCCCGGCACCAGTAGGCAGTTGGCTTGCCGTGCAAGGGTTGCATCGCCGCTGTCCACGGCAGGAGTCGAGTCATCTGATCCCGCTGCGCGGGATCAATACGGACCGTCAGCGCAGTCGGCACATACCGGTGGCGCAGCACGTTGAGCAGCGCGCGCGTGCCCGGCGCGGCCGGGTCCCCCACGACCACCAGCTGCGGCATGCCTGCATGATAAGACGACAGCGCGGACAACATCATCGGCACCGCCCGCCCCATCTGCGCTGCACGGACCCCGTACGCGGCCAGTGTGCGCTCGACCTTCACCCCCATCCCGGCATCACCGGTCAGATGCGACAGCACCAGCAGATTGAGGACCGAGATGGAACTCGCGGCCGGCTCGGCGCCGTCGTAGTCTTCTTTCAGCCGTAACAGCACCGACGGATCGTCACCGGTTGTGCTGAACCAGCCCGCATGCTCAGCATCCCAGAACAGCTGGTCCTGCCGCTGCTGCAGTGCCAGCGCCGATTCAAGCCAGGTCGCATCGCCATCGGCCTGAAACAACTCGAGCAACCCGAAGATCAGGAAGGCATAGTCCTCGGCATACCCATTGATGCCGGCCTCGCCCCGCCGGTAGCGCCTGAGCAAACGCGTCCCGTCCCAGAGCCGGCTCAACAGAAAGCGCGCGGCCTGCTGCGCTGATGCCAGATACACGGCGCCGTCGTCGAGGACGCGCGCAGCGCGGGCACACGCGCCGATCGTCAGCCCATTCCAGGCGGTGATGACCTTGTCGTCCAGATGCGGCCGCGGCCTCGTCGCTCGCACGGCCAGCAGGACCGACGTCGATCGGGCAAGCGCGGCCTCGACATCTGCAGTCGAACCCTCAACAAGCGGGGCGATCTCGGCGACCGTGCGGGCGATATAGAGCAGGTTCTTGTGCGTGAACTCCTGCTGCGGATCCGACGGCGCATTGCCATCCGGCAGCACCCCGAACCGCAGCCGGAAGATGTCGGCGTCGGCGCCGAGCGCCTGGCCGATCTCCGCATCCCGCCAGATGTAGAAGGCCCCCTCCATCTTCTGCGGCGACGCCTCGGACGCCTGCTCCGGCGGCACGCTGTCCGCATCTTCCGCCGAGTAGAAGCCGCCGGCAGGGTCCGTCATCTCGCGCCTGATGTAGTCGAGCGTGTCCCTTGCCACGTCGGCAAAGAATGCCTCGCCGGTGAGCTGCGCGGCCTCCAGATACGCGAGCGCGAGCTGGGCCTGGTCGTAGAGCATCTTCTCGAAGTGCGGCACCCGCCAGTCACCATCCACGGAATAGCGATGGAAGCCGCCGGCGAGATGGTCGCGCATGCCGCCGCTGGCCATCGCCCGAAGTGTGGTGAGCGCCATGTCCCGCGGCTCCTCGTCGCCGGTCCGCACGTGCTCCCGAAGGAGAAACAGCAGCTCACTCGGACGCGGAAACTTCGGCGCGTCACCGAAACCGCCACGCCTGGTATCGAAGGCGGTCCAGAACTGCTGCACCGCTGCCGCCAGCACCTCGGGAAGCGGGACCTCGGATCCTCCAGCCTGTGCGCCGAAGCTCCTGAGCCGTTCGACGATGGTCGAAGCCGATTCGAGCACGCGACCGCGCTCGTCCCGCCAGACGCGCGCGATCTCCTGCAGGATGTCGAGAAACCCGGGCCTGCCCCATCGCGACTCGGGAGGAAAATAGGTGCCGCCGTAGAAGGGGCGCAGATCCGGCGTGAGCCAGACGCTCATCGGCCAGCCACCGGAACCGGTCGTCGCCTGCACGAAGGTCATGTACACGCGGTCGACGTCCGGCCGCTCCTCGCGGTCGACCTTGACTGCCACGAAGTCGCGACCGAGCACGTCGGCGACGCCAGCGTCCTCGAAGCTCTCGTGCTCCATGACGTGACACCAGTGGCAGGTGGAATAGCCAATGGACAGGAAGATCGGCTTGCCCTCGCGTCGGGCCTTCTCAAAGGCCTCATCACCCCACGGAAACCAGTCAACCGGATTGTGCTGATGCTGCAGCAGGTAAGGACTGTGTTCGGCCGCAAGGCGATTGGGCACCGCGGTGATTATCGCATCCTCATGACGCGCGCTTTGATCCGCTGAAACTGCGGGGTGTCCCGTCGGCCAGTCGGCGTACGGCCGATGCGTCCCTGGAGCTCGGCCATACGATCCGCTGGCGAGGGATGACTCGAGAAGAACGCCTCCACCGAGCCGGGATTACGCTGCTGTTCGCGCTGCAGCAGCGCAAACAGCTCCACCATCCCGCGGGGGTCCCAACCCGCGCGCCGCATCATTTCCAGGCCGACGCGATCCGCCTCGCGCTCGTCATCGCGGCTGAACTTCAGGAATACGCCGCTCGTCAGCAGCCCCGCGGCCATTTGCGCGGCGCCGGCGCCGGCGGTATTGCCGAGCACGGCTCCAAGCAGATCCAGCCCCCAGTTGGCCAGCGTGGCCTGCGTCAGCTTGCTCGCGGCGTGGCGCTGGGCCACGTGCGCCACCTCGTGTGCGAGCACGCCGGCCACCTGCGATTCATTCGTCGCGGTCTGGAACACACCGCGCATCATCCAGATCGGGCCACCGGGAAGCGCGAACGCGTTGACCTCGCGATTGTTCACCACGGCAAACGCGTAGGGATACCTCGGCCCTGAGGCTTTGGCCACGAGCCGGCGGCCAATGCCCTGCACGTAGGCCGCGACCTCGGCGTCGCGCAGTTCCGGCATGTCTTTCCGCACTTGGGCGTCGGCTGCCTTGCCGATCTCGATCTCCTGCGCCACCGAGACCAGGCTGATTTGCGCCGACACCGTCGTCGGAGCCACCGCCGAGGCCACCAGCCAGAGACCGAGCCCGGCGCACAGCGCCACAGGTCTGGCGCAGTGCCTGGCGAGGTGTCTGGGGACGTGTCTGGCGATGCGTCCTGCGATCACGTCGGAGGCCCCGCTTCGCCGGCCCTCTCCGCAATTCGCTCCGCCACGCGCTCGACGCGCAACCGCGCATAGGCCGCCGTGAACTCGACGCCGTACATGAGGATGACTGACGAGACGTAGACCCACAGGAGGAACACGACGACCGCCGCAATCGATCCGTGAATCAGCGTCAGCCGGCTGCCCTGCCCGATGTACCAGGAGAAGCCGCGGAAGGCGACCGTCCAGAGCAATCCCGTCAGAATGGCGCCCACCCACACGTCGCGAAACCGCGTCTTCGCGTTCGGAATCCAGTAAAACACCAGGCCGACGGCCAGCATCAGCAGAATGGTGGCCAGATTGCGGAACGCGAACAGCTGGAGCGACGTCAGCCAGCGAAACCGCAGCAGCATCATGCCAACCCTGGAGGCTTCCACCATCTGCACCGCGCTGACCACGATGAGCGCAAGGATCGTGACAGTTCCGGCGGCGACGAGCATGAGGAACGACACGAGGCGATGCTTCCAGAAGCCGCGCTGTGTTTCGACACCCCATGCCTGATTGACCGCGCTGGTGACGGCGCCGAACACGCCAAGCGACGCCCAGATGAGCGCCAGGCTGCCGGCCGCGCCGACCTGCAGCCGCGTCTGCCTGAACGCATCCAGTTGCGTGGCGACGAAGTCGAGTCGGGCCGGAAAATACCGCAGGACGAATGTCAGCACCGCCTGCCGATCGGTCTCGTCCGCGGTCACCGAGCCCAGGATGGAGATGAGGAGGAGCAGGAATGGAAACAGCGAGAGGAGCGCGTAGTAGGCAATGGCCGCCGCGTGCGTCAGGTCCTGGCTGTTGACCAGTCTGACGAGCGCCCGCCAGGAGGCACGGCCCGACAACCGGTATTCCGCACGGATGCGGTCGACGAAGCGGGAGGACGTCACCACAGGATTATCGCCTGTGAACAGTGCCGAACTGCTCCGATCGGTCCTATACTCCGATCGTTCGAGTGAATCGACCGATGAGATACGCATCCCCGCATTGGTGCGATCCTTCCGACGGAGGATCGCCATCGTGAGCACCGTCCTGACACCCACCGAGGCCGCACCCGGCGCTATCGATCGGCTGGTCCACGACCTTGAACAGTCCTGGGCCGCGACCATTACCATCCGGCGTCAGTCGAAGGCCGACGTGGGCTACCGCGACATCTACGTGGCGGTGGATGACCAGCCGCCCTCCATCCTTCAGGCCGGGGAAGAGATTGCCCTGACCGTGCCGCCAGGCCCGCACCGGCTCAAGGCGCACAACACCCTGTTCAAGAAGCACCTCGATGTGACCCTCGGGCCAGGCGAGCACGCCTCCTTCACGGTGATTAACAAAGCCGGCTTCGGCACCTACTCAGTCTTTGCGTTCTTCTTCGGCGGCGGCCCGCTCTATCTGACCTTCACACGGGACTCAGCACATGGCTGACACTTTCGACCCGGAATTCGCCGTGCTGTTGACGGAGCTCGTCGAGAAGATCGGGCTCCTCCGCCGCGACATGCAGCAGAAGCAGGACCTCGAGAAGTACGAGGCGCGTGTCGCCCGCGTCGAGCAGAAATTCTCGGCACTCGCCGAGCATGTGTCCCGAACCGACCCGACGCTGGCGACGACCCTGCGGTCGGCCTGGCGGCTGCCCGCACGGAGCCTCGCCTTCAGGAATGCCGGTCACCAGAAGGGGCTCAAGGACACGAAGTCGTAGGCAGATACTGTCATTCGCCCCCCCGGCGACTTATCATCGTGATTCACCCCAGGACAAATTCAAGGAGTAGAGATGGCGACATTCGCACGGCATGTTGATGTGGAGTGGACGGGCGGACTGATGGACGGAAATGGCGTGGCCAAGGCCGGCACCGGCGCGTTTTCGCAAGCGGTGACGTTTCCGAGCCGTATCGGTGAGGGTGATACCAAGACGACGCCCGAGGAACTCCTAGCCGCCTCTCATGCGGTCTGCTTTGCGATGGTCCTCACCAACACCATCGGCAAGCAGGGGGGCAAGGCCAGCAAGGTGCGCGTGACCGCCACCGTCACGGCCGACAAGGGCGACGCGGGTATCAAGGTCACCTCGTCGCACCTGACCGCCACGGTCGACGGGCTCGAAGGCATCGAGAAGGGCAAGCTCCAGGAACTCGCGGTCGGCGCCGAGAAAGGGTGCCCCATCTCGAACGCGATTCGCGGCAGCGTCAACATCACGGTGGCGGCCACCGCAAGCTAGCATCTGCCCTGTCAGGGCTGATCGATTTCCAGCCGCAGCGGGCCTACAATCACGGTATGACCATGAAACAGATATCGACCATTCTTCTGACCCTGGCGCTACTCCCCACGGTGGCACGCGCGCAGGATGCGACAGAAATCCGGCGGCTGTTCGAAGGTGGAAAGAACCAACAGGCCGTCCAGGCCCTGACTGCCGAGGCGGCGCCGTCGGCCATCTTCATCGCGGCCCTGGCCCAGGAAAAGCTCGGCGACAAGGACAAGGCCAAGGAGATCTACCAGCGACTGGTGGAACTGCCGGAGACCGATGCGTGGCACTTCGTCGGGGCCTCCGGACAGCAGCTGCTCGACAGCGACATCACGAACGAACGTGACGCCCGCCGGGCGCAGGACGCGGCGCTTCAGTTGGCGACAAAGGCCACCGAGGTATCCGCGGATCTGGCCGAGGCACAATTCCAGCTCGGCCTGGTGATGGCGCGCCGGGAAGACTGGAACGCCGCGGCCACCGCGTTTGACAAGGCCTCAACCCTCAATCCGGCCTACGCCTACGCGCATTACTACGGCGGCATGTCGCACTACCATGCCGGCCGTCCCGACCGCATGGCGATTCACTTCGAGGCGTTTCTCAAGCTCGCGCCCGACGCGCCCGAGCGCCCCGAGGTCACACAGATCATGCGTACCGTCCGCGGTCGCTGATTTAGAACGCCTGCCCGATCCCGATACTGACTCCTCCGGACTGACCTGGTCCGGGGGAGAGCACCCGCCCCGCATCCACGCGCACGACGCCGAACGGCGTCGTCAGGCGCAGCCCCACACCAACGGATTTCACCAACTGGCCTGACCCGAACGAGGGCGTGGCGAACACATTGCCCGCATCCACGAAACCGACGCCACGCAGCCAGCGATACATCGGAAACCGCACTTCCTGGTTGAGCACGAGCAGCGCTGCGCCGCCGGCCGGATCGCCGAAGTAGTCGTGCTCCCCGAGGCTATCCTCAC
>CANJYC010000095.1 GCA_947478985.1 Acidobacteriota bacterium
AATGACGAACAGGACCGACCCGATGCGATTGAGCACCGGCAGGCGCATCGATGTGGCACCACGTGGCGTCATGTCGTCGAAGTAGACGGTGAACTGCCGTGGCGTCTTGTCCAGGTACACGGAGCGCTGCCACCGATCTGCGGGTGTGCCGTTCTGCGCCCGCAGTTGCACGGATACCCGCATCGGCCGGCTCGCCCGGGCGGTGAACATCAGCCGGTCGAAGGTGGCGATCTCGGGCCGCGCGTGCAGGGCCAGCGCGGCATACGGGCTCTCCGACATGGCGCCGCCAAGCCCAAAGCGGAATCCCAGCTCACTGCCGCCGACAATCGGAAGACGATCGAGCGCACCGCGGGACTGTGCCCCGGTCTCAACGGTCCACCCGTCGGTGGGGCCATTGTCGTACTGGATATCGAACTGCGTCGGCGCCCGTCGGCCATCGCTCGGCGGGGAGGGGCTCTCTGCGGATCCCGCATAGATCGGGTTCGACAGCAGCCACGGCACCGGGGGCTGGCCGGGCGCGCCCGGCACCCGTACCTCGACACGATAGACCGCCCGGTCGCTGGTGGCTTCGTGTGACAGTCCTTGCGCGGCATCGACGGTGGCGATTGGGATGCCGTCCTGCAGCAGCACCAACTCCGCGTGTGGCGGTGCCTGGACAGCGACGTGCAGCGTCGCAGGACCATCCAGGTCGAGCGACTCCCCCATGCTCGCGCGATGCGCGCCGCTCGACGCAGAGAACGACAGAGCCCCAGGACCCGCGAGGCCATCGACTTCCGAGAAGACGTGCCCAAGGCGAATCGCGTGAAGGATGGCCGTGGCGTCGTGCTCCGCGCCACCATCGAGCGAGACATCGGTTACGCCGACTGAGAACGTACGAAACACCGACTCGTATGACGGCAGTGGCAGCGACGCGCCGTTGTCGTACGGCTCCCCGACCTGTCGAAGTCCGATGCGGGCATGCGCGTCCGAACCTGCCAACGCGATGGTCGGACGGTGCAAGGTCAACCGGTCCCACGTCTGGAGAAGCGCGTCAGGGCGGTCCATGAGCGTGGCCAGCGTTTCCGCCCGACGCCCCGGATACGTCAGCAGGACACGCGCCAGCGACCAGAGACTCTCGTCACGCCACTCGCTGTCACCGTTCAGCCATTCCAGGCCGTCGATGGGCGCTGTCCAGTCGCCCCACTGGAGCGACGGCCGCGCGGACGCGGGATGGGCGGCAATTGCAAGGCCGCCAAGGCGATGGACGTCCTCGATGACGTCACGCGACTCCCCTCCCAGTGGATACGGCGCCCTCGGCAGTCCGAGGGCGACCAGGTGCCCGCTCTCGGTGCTGATTTCGACCGCGTCTATGCAGAGCACGTCACTGCGGTAGACGGGGGGATCCGGTGGGCGCGTCGCATCGCCGTGATCGGTGAACACCACGAACCGCAGGCCTGCGCGGGCGGCCTCTGCGGCCACGGACTCGGGTGTGCCCGTGCCGTCCGACCGCCGCGTGTGTACATGTATGACGCCACGGACGGGCGGCGTGATGGCGGCCACGGACTGGACCGCAATCGCGGCCGGCGGCAGGATGAGGTACCACGCGATACCGAGCGCGGCGACGATGGCGGACAGCAGGAGTCGCGTCATGCGGCGTCAGGCTCGCGGGTGAAACTGGTCATATATCGTCCGCATCCGCTGTTCGAGGATATGCGTATAGATCTGCGTCGTCGACAGGTCGGCGTGCCCCAGCATCATCTGAATGGCACGCAGGTCAGCGCCCCGCTCGAGCAAGTGGGTGGCAAACGAGTGGCGCAGCATGTGAGGGCTCAACCGCGTGGTCAGGTGCGCCAGCTTCGCGTATCCCTTCAGGATCTTCCAGAAGCCGACACGTGAGAGTCCCAGGCCGCCGCCGCGCGCGTTGACGAACAGGCGCGGGCTGGTGCGCCGCCCGAGCAGCGCCGGGCGTCCATCGCGAATGTAGGTCCGCACGCGCGCTGCGGCCTCGTCTCCAATCGGGACGACGCGCTGCTTGTCGCCCTTGCCGGTGCAGGTCAAGTAGGAGGCTTCGAGGTTGACGTCGGCCGGACGCAGGCCGACGAGCTCGGAGACCCGCATACCGGTGGCATACAGCAGCTCGATCAAGGCCCGATCGCGAATGCCGCGTGGCGTCGTGGTGTCGGGCTGGGCGATCAGACGGTCGATCTCCTCGACAGAGAGATAGCGTGGGAGTGACTTCCAGGCGCGCGGCGGACGCAGGTCCGAGGCGGGGCTGGCTGGAAGCTCGCCGTTGACCACGAGGAATCGAAAGAACCCGCGATAGCATGCGATGGCACGAGCCACCGAACGTGGTGAGCGTCCCTCGGACATCATGTCCCGGACCAGCGCCTCGAGGTCCGGCAACTGCAAGACGTCCGGCTCGGTGCCGCGCGCCGCGGCAAAGCGGGCGAGGAGCACAAGGTCACGGGCATAACTCTCGACCGAATTGGCCGCGAGACGGCGCTCGGAGCTGAGATGCGTCAGGTAGGCGTCGATTCTGGTCGCGGCGCTGCGTGCCACTGGTAATCTGCTCGGAGGCCCGGTCAGCGGTGACCCGGCTTCGATAGAATTGATTGTAGCGAGGATCCTGCATGCCCGTCCGTTCGAAGTGGCAGTCTCTCCCGACCGAAGCCATCAACGCGTCATCCCTCGACATCGACAAGCTGTCGCCCGAAGGTCTCGTCGACCTGATGATGAGTGAGGACCGCAAGATGCTGCTGGCCGTCCAGCGCGAGCGCGAGCGGATCGCGCTCGGCATCGAGATGATCGCGGTGGCCCTGCGCAAGGGCGGACGCCTTGTCCTGGTTGGCGCGGGCACGAGCGGCCGGCTCGGCGTGCTGGAATCCGCCGAGATGCCCCCCACCTTCAGTACCGATCCGCTGCTCGTGCAGGCCGTCATGGCCGGCGGGCGCGACGGACTGTTCGGGACGAAGGAAGGCGTGGAGGACGACTATGAGGAGGGGGCGCGTGCCATGACGCGCACCAAGACCTCGAAGAAGGATGTTGTCATCGGCGTATCCGCCAGCGGCATCACGCAGTTCGTGCGCGGCGCGCTGACGCGCGCGCGCAAGGTCGGGGCCCGCATCATCTTCGTGACCTGCGACCCGGGAACGGAACTGCAGACCTTCGTGGATCTGACCATCGCGCCAGGGGTGGGCGCCGAGATTATCGCCGGGTCGACACGCCTGAAGGCCGGAACGGCAACCAAGCTCGTGCTCAACATGCTCACCACCGGTGCCATGGTGCGGATCGGCAAGACCTACGGCAACCTGATGATCGACGTCCACTGCGGGTCCGAGAAGCTCAAGGATCGCGCGTGCCGCATCGTCAACATCGTGACCGGGCTCGAATACGACGAAGCCGACAAGCTCCTGAAGAAGGCCCACTGGAACGTCAAGGCCGCGATCGTCATGCAGAAGACCGGTCTGCCGTACGTGAAGGCCCTCTCGCGACTGCGCAAGGCGCACGATTCGATGCGGGAGGCGCTGGGCGAGGACATCGAGCCACGTCTCAGCGGCCTCCTGCAGGGTGCGGCCGAAGCCGGGCACCGCCAAAAGTCATAGCCGTCGCGCGGCGGCTCGATCCAGATAGACCTCTACATGCCGGCGCAGCTGAAGGAACGACGCCGGCAGCCGTGCGGTCACCGGGCCGCGGATCATCCGTTCAATGCACGATGCCTTCTCCGGCCCTGTCGCCACCAGCGCCACCGCGGAGGCCCGCATGATGGCGCCCATGCCGATGGTGAGCGCCTCGGCCGGAACGCGGGCCGCGTCCCCGCCAAATGCCGCGGCGTTGTCGCGACGCGTGGTGTCCGCGAGCGTCACGCGGTGAGTGCGCGAGATGAGACTGTCTCCCGGCTCATTGAATCCAATGTGACCGTTCACGCCGATGCCCAGGACCTGCAGATCGATGCCGCCGGCCGCGTCGAGCGCGTTCTCGTACCGAGCGCACTCAGTGTCGGGGTCCGTCGCCGCGCCATCGAGGAAGTGGATGCGCTCTCTCGCCAGGTTGACGCCCCGAAACAAGTGGCGCTCCATGTACTGACGGAAACTCCCGGCGTCTGAGGCCTCGAGGCCGACGAATTCGTCGAGGTTGAACGTCGAGACACGCGAGAAATCGAGTGCACCTGCCGCATGCAGGCGCCGCAATTCGGCATAGAGACTGATGGGCGTCCGACCTGTGGGGAGACCGAGCACCAGGGCCGGTCTGTCGCGTATGGCGTCCGCGATCCGCCCCGCAAGCGCTGCAGTGGCCTGTTCCGGTGAATCGAAGCACCTGACGTTCACGGGCGCTCTATGTTACATTGCCGAATCCCATGGCATTACGGCTCCCGACTGCGATCCTCGCGATCGCGGTGACCCTTTTTGTCTCCGGCGGAGGTGTCCCCGTCCTGGCCCGCGAGGCGATCGTGCGTGCCTACTGGGTTCCCTCTTCGAGCCTCCAGTCGCCGGAGTCGATCCGCCGTATGGTGGCTACGGCCGCTGCGAATGGATTCAACACGCTGTTCGTTCCGGTGCTGGGCGAGGCGGCGGGTTTCGATCCGCTGATGGAAGCCATCGACGCAGCGCGCGAGCGCGGACTGCGCGTGCATGCGTGGCTACATGTGAACATGGTCTCGAATCGCGCCGAGCTACAGGCGTCGCGCGATGCCGTGATTTACCAGCACCCTGAGTGGCTCATGGTCCCGCGCGACATGGCGGTCGAACTGCAGGCAATTGACGTGCGCAGCCCGGAGTACCTCGGCCGGCTGACGCGGTGGACGCGTGCGAACGCCGATCGGGTTGACGGGCTGTATCTGTCACCGCTGCACGAGGGAGCACAAGCGTTTGTCGCCGCGATGGTAGCGGACCTGGTGAAACGCTACGCCATTGACGGCATTCATCTCGACGATCTTCGTTTTCCGGCCACCGATTTCGATTACAGCCGCGGCGCGCTCGAGGCGTTCCGCGCGCACGTACGGGAGGGCGTCTCGGCCGCCGAGCTGGCGAAGCTGGATGCCGTGATGGCCATTGATCCCTTTGCGTATCCGGAACTGCGGGCCGAGGAGTGGCGACTCTTCCGGCAGACACGCCTGACCGCCCTCGTCACGCGCCTGCGGAGCACGGCGCGAGCCATTCGTCCGGATGTGTATGTGAGCGCCTCTGTGGACTCCGACGTGGTGACGGCCGCGCGCGAATCGTTTCAGGACTGGCGCACGTGGGTCGACAACGGGTTCGTCGACGCGCTCTGCGCCATCGGCACTGGCAGCGAGGCCGCCGGGTCGGCTGCCCGCCTCGCCGAGGTGCGCGCGTTGGCCGGTTCACGTCCGGTTTGGGTGCGCGACTGAGGCGGGTCGTCGCCCGGCGCCCGTGACCGCGTTCCCGCGCACGCGGCGCATTCTCCTCGACGCCATTGCCTCGCGGGCCTTCCCCGCCGCCGTCATCGAGGTGGGCGATGCGGGCCGCCCCCGCTGGCGGGAATCCTTCGGCCGCCTTACCTACGATCCCAGCGCCTCGGCCACGACCGACGAGACGATCTTTGATCTGGCCTCACTCACCAAGGTGGTGGCGACGACCCCGCTTGTCATGCAGCAGGTCGAACGGGGCGTACTGGATCTGGACGACCCCGTCAGCCGTCACATCCCCGAGTGGTGCGGGGCCGACCGCGCAGGCGTCACCATCCGCGATCTACTGGCGCATGCCTCGGGTCTGCCTGGAGGGTGGGTGCAGCTGTTCCGCGATCATGCCGGGCGGGAGGCATTTACACAGGCCATCTGCCAGGTCCCGCTTGCCTACGTGCCGCGCTCGGCATCGGTCTACAGTGACCTCGGCTTCATGCTGCTTGGCTTTCTGCTCGAGACGCCGATTCCGCTCGCGACGCGTGTGGCCACGCTCTATACGCAGATGGGCATCGTCCAGGACCTTCAGTACAACCCTCCGGCGCACTGGCTGAACCGCACGGCGCCGACGGCGTTTGACCCTTGGCGCAGCCGGCAGCTTGTGGGCGAAGTGGATGACGAGAATACCCACGCCCTCGGCGGTGCCGCAGGTCAGGCTGGTTTGTTCGGAACCGCTGCCGCCATTGGTGATTACGCGCGCCACCTGCTGCAGGTGCTCGACGGGCGGGCCGGCGCGTTCCAGCGCGAGACGCTTCAGGCCTTCATCACGAAACAGACAGGCGTGCCCGGCAGTTCGCGCGCGTTGGGGTGGGACACGATGCTGCCGACCTCATCATGCGGCACGCGTCTGTCGCCACGGTCGTTCGGCCACACGGGATTCACCGGGACGTCCCTGTGGATTGATCCGGATGCGGGGATCTATGTGGTACTGCTGACGAACCGCGTCTTCCCGACGCGTGACAACAATGCGATCACGGCGGTGCGCCCGGCCGTGCACGACGCCGTCGTCAGCGAACTCTAGCGGCCAGCGCCAGGACCTCGACCGCCGCCGCCGAACGGAGGGAACTGGAAGCCACCTCCGGCACCAGGCGTTGGCGCACCGCCACCGCTGCGACCCTGGCCGCCAGAACCACCCGCGCTTCCCGGACCAGTGCCAAATCCAGGACCTGTTGCGCTTCCGGGGCCCTCCGCGCCACGGCGTCCACCCTGACCGCCTGCCCCGCCGGCGCCTCCTGCTCCTCCGGCCCGGAACGTCGTGCCACCTCGGCCAGGTTGCACGCCAGGGCCGTTTGCGCCTCCTCCCGTTGTCGCAGTTCCGCCGCGGCCTGCCTGAGCGGTGGCGACGGTCGCGACAAACGGCATGTCGTTATATGTGGACCGGCCTTCCATGACGCGGAAGGCGGTCGCCTTGCTCGTGCTTACCACGCCCAGAATGGGCCCACCGCCGCCACCG
>CANJYC010000096.1 GCA_947478985.1 Acidobacteriota bacterium
ACGTCGTCGCCGAACAGATCGAAGTGCACCGCCGGCGGCGCGCCGAACCGCGTCAGGAATGCGTCGACGAGCGCCAGACGCTGGCCGGGGATGTCGCGCGACAGGAAACCAAGCGCCCGCTGGTTGCCCGCGGCGGCAAGGGCATCAAGCCTGGCGACGAGTTCGGCGATCGCGGCGTCCCACCCGATGGGCTGATATTGGCCGTCGCCGCGCGTGCCCGAGCGCTTGAGCGGCTGCGTAATGCGATCGGGGTGATACGTGATCTGAATGGCTGCCTGGCCACGGGCGCAGAGCCCCCCGTGGCTCACCGGGTGCGACGGGCTTCCTTCGAGCTTCTTTGCCGCGAGGATCGTCACGAGTCCCGCCTGACCCTTCCGCACCACCTCGGCGTCCGCGTCCATCAGGCGCACCGTCATGCCGCAACCGGCGGCGCACACCGGACAGACACTCGGCTTCCACGTGGCCTGCCCGGGAAGGATGTCCTCGTCCGGCACGAAGCGGATGAGCTGATTCTCCGGGTTGCCGCAACTCGCCATCGCGGCGGTGCTGCCGGTAATCGCGGTGAGCTTGATGAAGGAACGGCGGTCCATGACTAGAAGTGACAGGTGAGGCAACCGGTCGGCGCGTTGTGCTCGCGGTGGCAGGTCACGCACGTGCCCATCGTCAGCTCGACATTGCGCTGCGCTACCGTCTGCGAACCAATGTCGCCGTGGCAGGTCTTGCACTCCACCTTTGCGCGGATATGCGGCGCGTGATTGAAGCGGACATGCGCTTCGGCGGTATAGCCGAAGACGCGCTGCCAGGCGAGGTCGCGCCCGTCATCCTGCATCTTGGTGATCTGCTGAATGCGCGGCCGGTCGGTCGCGATGGCCGCGTGGCAGACCATACATGTACGCAGGCCGGGTATCCCCGCACGGGCACCCGTTTCGACCCCTTCGTGACACGTCACGCAGGTGATCTCCTTCGAGACGTGAATGTTGTGCGGAAACTCGAGCGGCTGTTGCGGCGCGGCACGGCGCCCGAAGAAGTCACTGAAGGCGGCGGCCACGGTCGGGCGCGCGGTCGTGAACACGCCGGAACTCTGCCCTGGCAACGCGGGCAGAGCGGCCCGCCCGACCGGTGGGGGCGGCTCTCCGATGAACCCACAGCCGGCGCCCGCGACTGCTGCTCCCAGCCACACGAGCAGCGTCAGTGAAAAGGTCGTACGCAACGTACCCGGACGGCGATCAGTACGCGTTCTGCGTCGTCGACGGCTTCGGCAGCGGCGACGGTGTCTTCGCGAGGGTGCGCACGTAGTTCACCAGATTCCAGATGTCGGTCTCGCTCAACCGTCCCTTGACGCCTCGCATCTTGAAGTCCGGGCCGGCGCCGTTGAGGATCACTTCGTGGATTTCACCGTCAGAGGCTCCCCGCACCCAGGTCTCGTCTGTCAGATTCGCCGGATGGACACCCTTCGGCGCGAGCTTGCCGTCACCCAAACCCTGCGGGCCATGGCAAAACACGCAATTCTTCTGAAAGAGCGATTCCCCCGCCTTGATCGATACAGCGGTTCGGGCAACGGGATTCTTCATCGCTTTGCCGGCAGCACTGCCGCCAGGAAGTTGCGCGCCGAGACTGGCGGCCGCAGCCACAAGCCATACGAATATGAATCCGAGTTTTCCCCGCCACGACACGCGCAACATCCTAGGGCCTCCTGTTGAGCCTGAAATAATCGGACTAATTCTACTGGCAATCACGCGCACGTGAACGAGTCCGCGCGGCGGGTCATACCAAGGTGCCGGTTGCGGCCAGAGCAGCCGCACGCGCCCGCGCAAAGAAGCGGTAGAGCATCACGCTGTCGATCAGGATGATGCCGGCCAGCAGGAGGTACGCAGCGTCGGACGGAACCAGATGCAGTTCCTTCAGGAGCCGCGAGAGACCGAACGCCACAATCCAGGCATCGAAGCTCATGCAGACACGACGGAACGTGTCGGGCTGGATGCGACGAATCAGAAACCCGCCGATAGGCACGCCCGCCATGATGCTTGGCACGATCCACGGGATGAGCGCCATGCTCGAGAGATTGAAGAGGCCGGCATAGCCATAGGCCATGGCCGTCATCGACGATTCAGCGAGACGGATGAGGCCGAGCGCCGCGCGGAAGTCCTTCTTGGTCAGCCCCTGGTTACTGAGCATGACCGCCAGTGGCGGTCCGGAAATCGTCGTGACCGAATAGAGCACGCCCAGACCGCCGCCAAACGCGAGTCCCGCCGAGCGTTCAGACTGAATCGGGCGGCGGTAACCGCCGGCCTGCAGCAGGATGAGCGGCAGGAGGGCCACATAGGTGACGAAGCGCAGCCAGCCCGAGCTCACATGGGCGACCAGGGTGGTGCCGATGATGATGCCGGGCACAAGCCCGATGACCACCGGCAGCGCGCGGCGCCAGACGCCGGAGAACGCGTCGCGATTGTGCCAGAGCACGTAGGCATTGAGCACGACCTCGATCGGCACGAGCGCCGGGTTGAGGACGCGGTTAGTGAGAAACAGCAGTGCGATCGGCACGGTGATCGACGAGAAGCCGTAACCCAGCGCCCCATTGACGGTCGCCGCTATCAGTGTCGTCAGCGCGAGCCAGATCGTCTGTTCAGTCATCATGCGGATGTCCTGCGCGTGTCATGTACCGACACGAGTTCGGTCCTACTGTCGAAGCGCCACGCGCATGGTGACGCCGAACGTTCTCGGATCGCCGGGTTGTCCGACGTAGAGCCCGGTATTGCCGGGCGCCGCTGACAGCAGGTCGAAGTAGTCCTTATTGAGCAGGTTGCGGGACCAGACCGACAGCGTCCAGCCGTCCGCGGCGCGGAAGCCAACCCTGGCGTTGAGCAGCGAATACCCGTCGACCACGAGGTACTTGGAGGCACTGGCGCTCGACGAGAACGACGAGCGGTAACTGGTGTCGAACGCGCTGAAGTACTGGCCTGTCCGGCCGAGCAGCGTCCCGCCCCCGGCATACTCGCTGCCGATGGATACCGCCCTCTTCGAAATCCCCGGCAGTAGCGAACCCGAGATGTCCTTGACCTGTGGTCCGCCGGTCTCCTCGAACGGCGGCGGCGCGTCCGGAAACGACACGTACGTGCCGTCGGTGAGGGCCGCGTTGACGTAGAACGAGAGGTGGGCATTCACGCTCGCGCTGCCGTCGAACTCCGCGCCGCGCACGCGCACCTTCCGCGCATTCGCGAGATAGCCGCGCAGCACGCCAACCCCGGCATTCACGACCTGCGCCTGGAAGTTCTTGATCTCGGTGTCGTAGACCGTGACGTTGGCAGTGACGCCGCGGATGAACTCGGTTTTCACGCCGACCTCTAGATGGCGCACATCCTCGGGCCTGACGGTCGCGGCCGAGAGCACGGGCTGGTCGGCCGCGTCGGTCGGCACGCCGTTCAGGTTGAGCCCGACCGACTTGAAGCTCGTTGCGTAGGTCGCATAGGTGTTCACGGTGGACGCCACCTTGTAGGCCGCCGTGATCTGACCGGACAGGTTGGTGTCGTCGACGTTGGCTGTGTAGGTCTGCGGTGCGAGAACCGATCGCTGCAGAGTCATCAATGCGGAATTGGTCGTCCGCAGCCCGCCGTAGATCTGCTGGTCGAAATCCACGTCCTTCTGGTCGTAGTTGAACCGGAGTCCGGGCAGCAGTCGCAGGCGATCGCTGAGCGTCCACTCCACCTGGCCGAACAACGCCGCGCTGACGTTGGTGTACTTGAGGTACTGATTGAAGCCGTAACCGTCGAGCAGGCCCGGGGTCGCGGCATTGGCGCTCGGTGCCAGCAGGAAGCGCGCCGCCGCGGAGCCCTGTTCCTGCTTGATGACCGGGTTCGAATCGACACCCTGCCGGAAGTAGTAGGCCCCGGTGACGAAATTCACACGAGGTGACACGTCACCGGTATAGCGGACCTCCTGGGTCCACTGATGCTGCTTTGACGTGCCGGACGAGATTGTGGTGACCGGGAGACCGATGAAGTCGCGGTCGTTCGATGGGTTCCAGTCCCAGAAGCGCCAGGCTGTTGTCGATGTGAGCCGGCCACGCCCGACCTTCCAGTCGACGTTCAACGAGGAGCCGCCGAGGTCCTGGTAGGACCGCATCGGCGTATCGATGTCGGTGACCCTGGCAAAAGCATTGAAGCTCGGCGGGGTATAAGCGAGGTCCGCCGCAATCTGCGGGTACTGCCGGTTCGCTGCGCGCAGCGTCGGTGCGACACCGGCGACGACCTGGGTCGTGCCCTCGACACGCTGGCGCGTGTGGTCCGCCGCCCAGGTGATGGCGATCCTGTCCGACGGCGCGAACAGCACCTGTCCCCGGACGCCCAGGTTGTTGAGGTCGTTCACGTCGTCCCCGGTGCGGACGTTGAGCACCGTGCCGTCGCGTTGGGTGCCGGAGAACGACAGCCGACCCGCGAACTTCCCGAAGAGAGGACCGGTCACCGACGCCTTCGCCTGCACGAAGCCGAGGTTGCCGTAGTTCAGCTCGACCTCAGAGCCGGGCGTGAAGCTTGGCTTGCGGGTGGTGACGTTGATGGCCCCGGCCGTCGTGTTCTTGCCAAAGAGGGTGCCCTGCGGTCCGCGGAGGACCTCGACCTGCTCAACATCGAGGAAGTCGAGCGACGCCGAGGCCGGACGGGAGAAGAAGACGCCGTCGATATAGAGGCCGACACCCTGCTCGATGCCGTCATTGGTGAGCCCGAACGGCGCGCCCAGTCCACGGATATTGATGGAGGAGTTGCGCGGGTTGGTCGAATAGAACTGCACCGTGGGGAGCATCTCCTTCAACCGGTTGACGTTGAACGCGCCGGCATCGGCGACCAGGTCGCCTCGCACGACCGACACCGGAATCGGCACCTCCTGCGCGACTTCCTCCATGCGGCGCGCCGTCACGACAACCGATTGGCTGAACCGTGACGGTGAGAGGACAACGTCAACAGAGGCCGTCTGACCAATCGCGAGCACGGCCTGGCGCACGGCCGTTTCAAAGCCGTCCAGCGCCGCCTCCACGCGATACGTGCCGCTGCTGAGCGCAGTCGCGCGATAGGCGCCCTCCTCATCGGTGATGGCCTCGACGGACAGCTTCGTGCCTTCGTCGATCACCCGGACGATCGCGCCTGGCACGGTTCCCCCCGATGAGTCGCGGACGATGCCGGTAATGGCGCTGGTGGCCTCGGTGCTCCGAACCGTCGAGGCCTGCCCGGAAGGGGCCTGCGCCATGGCAGTGTTGGTGGATGCGAACGCGAGCAGGACGAGGATCGAAATCGCGCGGAACATGCGGTGTGTCTCCTGAAATCGGACGTTGTCGTGAAGCCGGCGGATACCGGCAGTTGTCATCTGGCCGGAGTAAACCGGCCTGGGGCTAGCTGCGACAACAGTTCCGACAGCGAAGAGACACACGCATTCGACTCCCCTATGCGCAAACGCGGGGCCGGTTGCATGTGCGCGGGAATCCTGTGATTTTTAGGAGTGACGACACATACCCGTTATATATGACGGACTAAGCCGTTATATATGCATGTATTATCTGTGTCATGTCACGGATTAGCGCCGAACGCCTCATCGTCGGCGACACCACCGTCAATGCCGAACGGCTGATCGGCGGCGACACCGGGCTGAGCGCGGTGATGAACCGCGCACGGGTGGTCGCGGCCAGCAATGCGCCGGTGCTCCTCTTCGGGGAAACCGGCACCGGCAAGGAAATCATCGCCCGCTTCATTCACGAGGGGTCAAAGTTCCACAACGGTCCGTTTCATCGCGTGAACTGCGGCGCGATCGCCCCGGAACTGATCGACTCGGAGTTGTTCGGTCATGAGCGCGGTGCGTTCACCGGCGCGGTGGCGACGCGGAAGGGGTGGTTCGAGCAGGCGAATGGCGGGACGCTGTTTCTCGACGAGGTCGGCGAGCTCTCCCTGCCCGCGCAGGTGCGGCTGCTGCGCGTGGTGCAGGACGGCGAGGTGGTGCGCGTCGGCGGTGAGCGGACGTTCCGTGTGACGGTGCGCATCGTGGCGGCAACACACCGAGATCTGCCGGCCATGGTCGAAACGCAGGCTTTCCGCGAGGACCTCTACTACCGCCTGTCCGTCTTCCCCATCGTGATCCCGCCCCTGCGCGACCGCCCCGCCGACATCCGGGCGTTTGCCGACTACTTCGCGGAACGCGCAGCCGACCGCTTTGGTCTGCGCGGCGTGGCTGTGTCAGACGATGACGTCCGACTCCTGGCGGCCTATCACTGGCCCGGCAACGTCCGCGAGATGGCCGCGGTCATCGACCGGGCTGTGCTTCTTGGCCAGGGGCGCAGCCTCAACCTGTCGGCGGCGCTGGGCCAGCGGCCCAGCGTCGATGCGACGTCTCCTGCGCCGCCCGGCGCCATCTCCGCGGAGCGCGCCGCGCAACCGGGCAACACCGTGGAGCCGCTCGACGACGTGATTCGCCGCCACATCGAGCGCGCGCTCGAAGCAGCCCACGGGCGCATCGAGGGGCCGGCCGGCGCCGCCCGCCTGCTCCGGGTGAACCCGCATACCCTGCGCGCCAGGATGCGAAAGCTGCACGTGGACTGGCGCCGGTTCCGCCGGTTTGCGCCGGCCAGTCAGGACGTATAGAATCGTGAGACTGTGTTCCCCGAAAACAGCTGTCCGTGCGCGTGTTGTTGTACCAGGACCATGAGGTCCCCGCGCTAACGGTCCAGCTGTGTAGGAAGGCGGTCGCAAGACGACCGCAAAACAC
>CANJYC010000097.1 GCA_947478985.1 Acidobacteriota bacterium
CCGATCGCACGCGGGACCTCGTCGACACGGTGACCGTGCCGATCTTCGCCGAGCACGTACCGGAAGCGCTCACCGGCGACCGCGACATGGCGCGTGCGTTGCGCGCCCTGCGGCGCCCGCATCACATGATGCTGTGCGTCACGCTCGGCGAACGGGGCGCGATGCTGCTGATGGGGGACACCGTGATCAGTGCGCCCGGTCTCACCGTGAACGTGGTGGACACGACCGGCGCGGGGGACGTCTTCCGTGGCGCCTTCATTCATGCGCTACTGCGCGGCGACCTGCCTGCCGACATCCTGCGCCGTGCCAACGCTGCCGCAGCGCTGGCCTGCACGCGGCACGGCGCAATCGGCGGCGTGCCGCAACTCAGGGAAGTTGAGGAGCTGTTGAGTCGAACGCAGTAACCCTGTCGCCCACCACCGCCGCCAACTGCCCTCTGCCTACCCCCTACCGCCTACTGCCTACCGCCTACTTCTTCAGCAGGACGCACCCAAGCGGCGGCACCACAATCGACAACGATTGACCGAAGCCGTCGGACGGGATCTGATCGGTGTGCACGCGGCCCTGGTTGCCGACGTTGCCCCCACCGTACAGGTGGCTATCGCTGTTGAGCAGCTCGGTATACCAGCCCGGCTCGGGGACACCGATACGGTGGCCTTGGCGCGGCACCGGCGTGAAGTTGACCACGGCCACGGTGAAATCCTGCGGGTTGCGGGCGCGGCGAATGAGCGAGATGACGCTGTTGTCGCTGTCCTGGCAGTTGATCCAGCTGAAGCCGGCACCCTCGAAGTCCACCTCGTGCAGCGACGGTTCGCGCTGGTACACGTGGTTCAGGTCGCGGACCCAGCGCTGCATCCCTGCGTGCAGCGGTTCGTCGAGCAGGTGCCAGTCCAGGCTGGCATCGTGGTTCCACTCACGCCACTGCCCGAACTCCAGCCCCATGAACAACAGCTTCTTCCCGGGGTGGGCGTACATGTAGCCGTAGAGCGCGCGCAGGTTCGCGTGCTTCTGCCAGATGTCGCCCGGCATCTTGTCGAGCATCGACCGCTTCCCGTGCACGACCTCATCGTGCGAGAACGGCAGGACGAAATTCTCGGTGAACGCATAGAGCATGGAGAAGGTGATCTGCCCGTGGTGCCACCGCCGGTGCACCGGGTCCTGGGTCACGTACTCGAGGATGTCGTGCATCCAGCCCATGTTCCACTTGTAGGTGAAACCAAGGCCGCCGGCGTAAACCGGCCGGCTCACCGCCGGCCATGAGGTCGACTCCTCCGCCACCGTGATCGACCCGGCGGCGCGCCCGTGCGTGAGGCTGTTCAGCTGCTGAAGGAACGATACGGCCTCGAGATTCTCGCGACCGCCGTACTGATTGGGGATCCACGCCCCTTCCTCGCGTGAGTAGTCGAGGTAGAGCATCGACGCCACCGCATCGACCCGCAGACCGTCGATGTGAAACGCCTCCAGCCAGAAGAGGGCATTGCTCAGCAGGAACGTCCGGACCTCGCTGCGGCCGTAGTTGAAGACGAGCGTCCCCCACTCCTGCTGCTCGCCCTTCCGCGGGTCCTCGTGCTCGTAGAGCGCGGTGCCGTCAAAGCGACCCAGGCCGTGCGCATCCTTCGGGAAGTGGCCGGGCACCCAGTCGAGGATGACGCCGATGCCGTGGAGATGGCAGGTGTCGACGAAGTAGCGGAAGTCATCGGGCGTGCCGAACCGGCTGGTGGGCGCGAAGAAGCCGACCACCTGATAGCCCCACGAGCCGGAGAACGGGTGTTCCATCACCGGCATCAGCTCGATGTGCGTGAAGCCCATCTCGCGCACGTAGGGGACGAGCGTCTCGGCCATCTCGCGGTACGTCAGCGGGCGCGAGCCTTCCTCGGGCACGTGCCGCCACGATCCGAGATGGACCTCATAGGCCGCCTGCGGCCGATCGTGCCACGCCTCGAATGCGGGACGGTCGCGCATCCAGTCGCCGTCGCGCCACGTGTAGGCCCCCTCGGTCCAGACCACCGAGGCCGTGCGCGGCGGCACCTCGAACCGGCGGCCGTACGGATCGGCCTTCTGGAGCACGTGTCCGGCTGGTGTGCGGATCTCGAACTTGTAGCAGGCGCCGTCCACCAGGTCGGGAATGAAGATCTCCCAGATGCCGGACGGCACGAGGCGGCGCATCACGTGGACGCGCCCGTCCCACTGGTTGAAGTCACCGATGACGGAGACCCGCTGCGCGTTGGGCGCCCACACCGCGAAGTGGACGCCGCTGACGTGTCCCATCGTCTGGCGGTGCGCACCCAGTTTTTCCCAGGCGCCATAGTGGGTGCCCTCGGCCAGCAGGTGCAGATCAAAGTCGGTCAGCACCTGGCCGAACTGGTAGGGATCAACACATTCGCGGGTGCCGCCGCCTTCGTGCACGCGCAGGCGGTAGGCAAAGGTCTGAACGGCTCGACCCGCTAGCGGGACGGTCGCCTCGAACAGCCCGTCCGCGTGCCGCCGCGTCATCGGCACGACAGTGTCGCCGTCGATCAGGTCGACCGCGGACGCGGCCGGCTGCATGGTGCGGACAGTGACCGCGGGCCGGCCCTTGACCGTCGTTTCGTGGGGACCGAGGACAGCGAATGGATCGTCGTGGGTGCCGGCAACCACGCCCGCGAGGAGGTCATCCAGCGCAGGGTTCCGGGCTCGGCTCATCCCGGGAATTGTACTGCGGCGGGGTGGTATCCTCAGATGTTCACCGTCCGCGATTGCCCGCGCATACAAGGAGACACTGCTTGGCCGGAGTCTACGCCCAGTTCGCCACCACCGAAGGCACGTTCACGATCCGTCTGTTTGACGCCGAGGTGCCGAAGACCGTCGCGAACTTCGTCGGGCTCGCCGAGGGCACGAAGGAGTGGACCGATCCCCGTACCAGCCAGAAGGTGACCGCCCCCTACTACAACGGCACGATCTTCCACCGCGTGATCGATGGATTCATGATTCAGGGCGGCGACCCGCTGGGCCAGGGCATCGGCGGCCCCGGCTACAACTTCGCGGACGAGTTTCATCCGACGCTCCGCCACAACAAGGCCGGCATCCTGTCGATGGCCAACCGGGGACCGAATACCAACGGCGGCCAGTTCTTCATCACGCTCGGCCCGACGCCGCACCTCGATGATCGTCACTCGGTCTTCGGCGAGGTCGTCGATGGCATGGACGTGGTGCAGCGCATCGGCAGCACGCGCACGGGCAGCGGCGACCGCCCGGTCACCGACGTCGTCATCACCGCCATCACCATCGAACGACGCTGAGCAGAGTCCTCCTCGTCCTCGTGCTCTGCCTCGGCGGCACGGCGTGTGGACGCACGCAGCCCGCACCGGCTGAGCCCGTTGAGGAGGCCCAGATCCCTGTCGCGGCGCGTCCGGCAGAAGTGGGTCGCGTACGAGAGGTGCTGCACGCCAGCGGCATCGTCGTCCCCGCCGAGGGGGCGGAGTTCCTCGCATCTGCGCCCGAGCCGGCCCGCATCATCGACATCACCAGGAAGGAAGGAGATGCGGTGACAAGCGGCGAGATCCTTGTCCGCTTCGAGCTTCCGTCGAGCGCCGGTGGCGTGGCGCGGCAACGCGCGGAACTGGCCCGGGCGCGCGCCGACCTCGAGAACGCGCGCGTGACCCAGACGCGGACGCGCGACTTCGCGGATCGCGGTCTCATCTCCCGGCGCGACGTCGACGTGGCGGACCGCGCCTTCGCCGACGCCGAAGCGGCTGTGACCCGCGCCGCCTCTGCCGAGGCCGGCGCTGAGGCGGCGGCCGCCCGCGCGATCGTGCGGGCGCCGTTTGCCGGTGTCATCGTTCAGCGCCTCCACAACCCCGGCGATCTCGTGCAGGGCGCGGCCACAGACCCTGTGCTGCGCCTTGTCGATCCAAAGCGGCTCGAGGTCTCGGCCTTCGTGCCCGCCGATCGTTACGGGCACGTCCTGCCGGGCACGTCCGCGCGGATCGCCGGCAGTGCCGGATCAGGGGCGGTCCGCTTCAATGTGGCACCGCGTCCCAGTGCGACCACGCCGGGGCCTGGCGGCACGCTGGCGGTGCGGTTGAGTCCGCTCGATGCCCTCAACCTTTCTCCGGATACGCCGATTGAAGTGGATATTGACCTGGAGGAGCATGCCTCCTCAGTCGTCGTGCCCCCGCAGGCGATCGTGCGCAGTGGCGCGTCCCCTGTACTGTTCGTCGCTGTCGGCGATCGGGCGCAACGCCGGGAGATCACCACTGGCGTGGTTGGTGAAGAAGCGGTCGAGATCGTCTCGGGCGTGCGCGCCGGTGAGCTCGTGATTACGCGCGGGCAGACCGGCCTGCAGGACGGCGCCCGCATCAGTGTCGACACGTCTGCCCCCTGACGGCATTGGGAACGACTTCGCGATGACGCGCTCGAACGCCCCCCACACTCCGGCCCGATACATCCTGCAGGTCGTGCTGCTGGCCGCGCTCTACTACAGCGCCGGGCAATTCAGTTTCTCGCTGGCGGTGTCGCACAACATCGTCACGCTGGTCGTGTTCATCGCCGAGGGGATCTCGCTGGCCGCGACCATCCTGTTCGGTGCGACGCTCTGGCCCGGCGTTTTCCTCGGACAGTTGCTGCTGGCGTGGCACAACGGGCTGGCGTGGCCGGTGGCGTTGGTCGTCTCGGCGATCAACAGCGCCGAGGCCGTCCTCGGCGCGTATCTGTTTCACCGCTGGCGGCTGCAGCACAACCTCGGTCGCGTGCGCGACGTGGCCGGACTGCTCATCCTCATCACGGTGGTACTCCAGCCCTTCAGCGCCACGCTGGGCAACCTCGCATTGTGGGTGGGCGCGGTCGTGCCCGGTCGCGACCTCGGGTACTCGTGGCTCTCGTGGTGGCTGGGCAACAGCCTCGGCCAGATCCTGTTTGTGCCCTTCCTGCTGTCCCTGTGGCAGATACGTCGAGGGTCGCTCGACCTGCGCCGGGCACTGGCGACTACCCTGCTGATCGCCGCAGCCACGTGGACCGTCTTTCGCGGGCCGCAAATTGGCGGTGTCAGCATGGCCTTCGCGCTGACGACGCCGGTCCTGGTCTGGATTGCGTTCTTCTGGGGCATGCCCTCAGTCAGCCTGGGCGTGGCCATCATCACCCTCATGGCGCTCTCCCACACTCAGTGGCTCATCGGGCCGTTTGCCGTCGGCGGCGAGGCGCAGCTCGTGGAGCTCAACATCTTCCTGCTGGGGACCGCGCTCACCTCGCTATTTGTGACGGCCCTGTTCGACGAGCGGAAGCAGTCGGAAATCACCCAGGCGCGGCTGGCCGCCATCGTCGAGAACTCCAACGACGCCATCATCAGCCGGGATCTCGACGGCACGATCCTCACGTGGAACAGCGGCGCCACGAAGATGCTGGGCTACACGGCCGCTGAGGCCATCGGAACCTCGGCACTGCAGATGTTTCAAGGGGCTCAGCAGTCCCGCTGGACGGTAGACCGAGAGCACCTGCGCCGCGGCACGACGGTCTCGCAGGAATCCAGCATCCCCGCCAGAGATGGACGGATGGTCCCGATCCAGTTGAGCGACTCTCCGATTCGGGATCACGCGGGAACCATCGTCGGGACCTCGACCATCCTGCACGACATCACCGCCCGCAAGCAGGCACAGAACCGGCAGACCGAACTCGAAGCGCAGCTGCGCGAGTCGCAGAAGATGCAGGCCATCGGCACCCTCGCTGGCGGCATTGCCCACGACTTCAACAATGTTCTCGGCACCATCCTTGGAAACTCTGAGCTCGCGTACGAAGACGTGACCACCGACCCCGCCGCCGTGCGCGAGAGCCTGGATGAGATTCGCAAGGCGGGATCACGCGGGCGCGATCTGGTGCAGCAGATTCTTTCCTTCAGCCGCCGCCAACCTACCGCCCGCAGGCGCATCGATCCAGTCCCCGTGGCGCGTGAAGCCGGGCGGCTGCTGCGATCGACCGTCCCCTCGCGACTGAGTCTCGAGGTCCAATGCGCCCTGGATGTGCCACACATCCTGGCCGACGCCACGCAGATTCAGCAGGTGTTGATCAACCTCACGACGAACGCGATGCAGGCCATGCCTGAAGGCCCTGGCAGCATTACGATCGGTGTCGACACGGTGACACTCGACGGCACCGACGCCATGGCCCATCCTGAACTGCTGGCCATGCAGGCGCATCGATCGGGCCGCACGGTACGGCTGACGGTGAGTGATACCGGACCAGGCATTGCCGCGGGTATTCGTGAACGGATCTTCGAGCCGTTCTTCACCACGAAGGCCGTGAACGAAGGGACCGGCCTGGGTCTATCGGTCGCGCTCGGCATCGTGCAGACCCACGAAGGTGCGATCACGGTTGCGAGCGAGCCGGGCCACGGCGCGACGTTCACGATTCTCCTGCCGGCCGCCGCTCCGGCAGATACGGCGCCGGAACCCACAGCCATCACGCCGGCCGGCGTCGCTGACGCGAGCATGGTCAGTGGACGGCATATTCTCTTCCTGGATGACAACGATTCGCTGGTCTCGCTGTTCGAGCGCCTGCTGGCACGTCGCGGCGGCCGCGTCAGCGCATTCAGCAAGGCACCGGCGGCGCTTGCGGCGGTAGGCGCCGATCCGGCGGCCTTTGACCTGGTCGTGACCGACTACAACATGCCCGGCATGTCGGGGCTGGATGTGGCCCGCGCCGTGCGCGTTCTCCGCGCCGACCTGCCGGTCGCCGTGATGTCGGGCTTCGTGGACACGGCCCTCAGC
>CANJYC010000098.1 GCA_947478985.1 Acidobacteriota bacterium
GGGGAAGTTGGTGGACGCGACTGGACTCGAACCAGTGACCCCCCGCGTGTGAAGCGGGTGCGCTACCAGCTGCGCCACGCGTCCGACCGGAAGGTCAGTCTAACACAGCGGCTAGAGCGTCCCGTAGAGCCGATCCCCGAAGTCGCCAAGCCCGGGCACGATGTACTTGTGGGCGTTCAGCTCACGGTCGACGACTGGCGTGTAGACGGACACGTCCGGATGGTGCCGTTCGACCAGGGCGACGCCCTCAGGCGCCGCCACAATGCAGATCATCCTGATCTCGCGGGCGCCGGCCGCTTTGATTAGATCGATTGCGGCCACGGCGCTGCCCCCTGTCGCGAGCATCGGGTCAATCATCAGCACGTAGCTGCCAGCCAGATCGCGCGGCAGCTTGGTGTAGTACTGCGAGGCGACCGCCGTGGCTTCGTCGCGCTGCAGGCCGATGTGGCCGACGCGCGCGGCTGGAATCAGCTCCAGGACGGCGTCGAGCATGCCGAGCCCGGCCCGCAGTACCGGCACCACAACCACGTCATGGGTGATGACCCGTCCCTCCGCCGGCCCGACGGGCGTCCGCACGGTGGTGGGCGTTGACGGGACATCGCGGAGCGCCTCGGCGGCGAGCAGCACGCTGATGCGGTTGGCCGCGCGGCGGAATGCTGGTGGCAGGGTGCGAGCATCGCGTAATTCCGCGAGCGCATCGTGAACAAGCGGGTGAGTGATCAGGTGCAGCGGCACGACGGAATCTTACCCCGCGGCGCCGACGTCGCGATCTTCCGTCCCGGGGGCGTCTCTGCGGCATGACGTGGCGGGCGCCGGACGTAGAATGGCGCCATATGCGCATCCGCTTTCCGGCGACGATTGTGGCCCTCGCGTGCGGGCTGGTGGCCCTGTCCGCACAGACCGGCCAGCGGGCCGTCTCGCTCCTGATCACCAATGGGACGGTCGTAACCGTCGATGGCACGGGGCGGGTCATCCGGAACGGCGCGGTGGCCGTCGACGGGACGGACATTGTTGCGGTCGGTGCCGCAGACGTGGTGGGGAAGCAATTTCGCAGCACGACAACCATCGATGCCGCCGGGCAGATTGTCATGCCTGGCCTCGTCAATACACACACTCATGCGGCGATGGCGCTCTTCCGAGGTCTGGCCGATGACCTCGCGCTGATGGAGTGGCTGACCAAGTACATTTTCCCGGCCGAGGCGAAGATGGTGTCGCCCGAGTTTGTCGCGGCGGGGACCCGTCTGGCGGCAATTGAGATGATCCAGTCGGGGACGACGACCTTCGCCGACATGTACTACTTCGAGGAGGAAGTGGCGAAGGCGACCAAGGCCGCCGGTCTTCGCGGCGTGCTGGGGCAGACGGTGATCCAGTTTCCAGTGGCCGACGCGAAGACCCCGGCCGAGGCGCTGGCAAGGGCCGAGCGCTTCATCACGGCGTACAAGGGCGACCCGCTCATCACGCCCGCCGTCGCGCCCCACGCGCTCTACACGCTCGATGGGCCGACCTTGCGTGCCGCGCGCGACCTGTCGCAGCGCTATGGGGTGCCGACGCTGATTCACGTCGCGGAAACACGCGACGAGGTGCAGACGGCGCAGGAGCGCGCACAGCTCTCCCCGGTGGCCTACCTCGACAGCCTCGGGTTCCTGGGCCCAGGCGTGCTGGCGGCCCACGGCATCTGGGTGTCGGATGCGGATATCGCGCTGCTCAAGGCGCGGGGCGTGGGCGTGTCACACAACCCCGAGAGCAACATGAAGCTGGCGAGCGGCACGGCCCCGGTGCCGGCCTACCTGAAGGCGGACGTGGCGCTCGGGCTCGGCACCGACGGCGCCGCCAGCAACAACGACCTCGACATGTTCGAGGCGATGCGCATGGCCTCGCTCCTCCACAAGCTTCAGGCCAACGACCCACGCGCCGTGAGCGCGGCGACGGCCCTGCGGATGGCCACGATGGGCGGCGCCAGAGCCCTCGGCATGGAGCGGCAGCTTGGATCGATCGAACCCGGCAAGCGCGCCGACCTGATTCTGGTCGGCACTGCCAGCGCGCGCTTCACGCCGATGTATGACCCCGTCTCGCACCTGGTCTACGTCGCTCGTGGCGACGATGTGCAGACCACCATCGTCAACGGCAGGGTGCTCATGCGCAACCGGAAGATGCTGACGATCGACGAGGCCGCGGTCCTGCGTGAGGCGCGCGGGTGGGCTGTGAAGGTGCGCGCGGCCGTGGGGCTGCCGTAGGGGCAGCAGCGGCAACCGCGCGCGACCCACAGTGGCGGTCGGTCGAGGTGCAGTAGGCTATTCAAATCGCAGCGCTTCGATCGGGTCGAGCGCCGCCGCCTTGCGGGCAGGGTAGAAGCCGAAGAACACGCCGGTTCCGGCCGCGAAGCCGAACGCCACGGCGACGGCGTTGAGCGGAACCTCGGTCGGCCACTCCATCCAGTACGTCAACCCCCTCGACAAGCCGAAGCCGAGTGCGATCCCGACCGACCCGCCGATCCCGCTGAGCACGACCGCCTCCACGAGGAATTGAAAGAGCACATCGCGGCCCCGCGCCCCGACGGCGAGGCGCAGCCCGATCTCCCTGGTGCGCTCGGTGACCGAGACCAGCATGATGTTCATGATGCCGATGCCGCCGACCAGCAGCGACACGCCGGCGATTCCGGCGAGCAGGGCCGTCATCGTCTGCGTGGTTTCCTTCCTGACGCTGGCGATCTCGTCCATCGTGCGAATCAGGAAGTCGTCGGGATCGCCTGGCTGGATCTTGTGGCGCGCGCGCAGGAGATTTCCGATGGCTTCAGCGACGGTGGTGGTGTCGCCTGCGGATGTCGCCGACACCGAGATCTGCTGGACGCTCGTGGTGCCCCGCAATTTCTTCATCACGGTCGAGTACGGCACGTAGATGACGTCGTCCTGGTCCTGGCCCACGCTCGACTGGCCTTTGGCGGCCATCACGCCGACGACGGTGAACGGCTGGTTCTGGACGGTCGCGCCGGCGCCGCCCGATGACACGCGAACAATTTCCCCGGTCGGGTCGACGTCTGGTCCGAAGAGCTGATCGCGGACCGTGCTGCCGAGCACGGCAACCTTGGCAGCTGTCGTGACATCCTGCGGCGTGAAGAATGCGCCGGCGGACGTCTGCCACGATCGGATGAGTGGCAGGTCGACGTCCGTGCCCTGGATCTGTGTGCTCCAGTTCTGGTTGCCGGCAACAACCTGGCCGCGCGCGTTTGAAGCGGCCGCCACGTATCGCACGCCGTTCAACTGCGCGATCGCCGCCGCGTCCTCGGGCACGAGCGTGCTGGCATTGCCCTGGCCCTGCCGCACCCCACCCTGCGTGAAGTTCCCGGCCGACACCATGATCATGTTCGTGCCGGCCGACTGAATCTGCGCATCAATTGAACTCTGGGCGCCGGCGCCAAGTGCCACCATGGTGATCACAGCGCCGACGCCGATGATCATGCCGAGCATGGTCAGTGCGGTGCGCATTTTGTTGCGGCTGAGGGCCTTGAGCGCGATTCGAAAGATCATCACGAGCGTCATGGGGCTCCTTACTCGTCAATTTCCGGGGGCAGGTCCCGCAGTTCATCCTCGGCCAGCCGGCGCCGCGCCACGGCGTGGTCCGCCGTGATGACCCCGTCGCGGAAGGCTGCGGTGCGGGTGCCGTATTCAGCGATGTCGTGTTCGTGCGTGATGAGCACCACGGTGATGTTCCGTTCCCGGTTCATGCGCTGGAAGATGCCCATCACCTCGATGCTGGTCTTGGTATCAAGGTTGCCGGTCGGCTCATCGGCCAACAGGATCGACGGCTGGTTGATGATCGCTCGCGCAATGGCGACGCGCTGCTGTTGTCCGCCAGACAGCTGGTTGGTGTGGTGACCGGCGCGGTCCTTCAAGCCAACCGATTCCAGTGCCGCAAGCGCCAGCTTGTGGCGCTCCGCCATGGTCAGCCCGCCTCGGTAGAGCAGAGGCAGCTCAACGTTGTCGAGTGCCGACGTGCGAGACAGGAGGTTGAATCCCTGAAAGACAAAGCCGATCTTGTGATTGCGGACGTTGGCCAGCTCATCCTTCGACATCCGCGAGACGTCCTGGCCGTCGAGCAGATACTGGCCTGAGGTTGGACGATCCAGGCACCCGATGATGTGCATGAACGTCGATTTGCCGGAACCGGACGGACCGGTGACGGTGAGGAATTCGCCCGCCTGGACCTCCAGATTCACACCGCGAAGCGCCCTGACCTCGACCTCGCCGACGAGATAGGTCTTGACGAGGTTTCTGACCGTAATAACGGTGGGCATGCTCCTGTTAGAAGCCCCGGCCGGCGCCGCCCCCAGGGCCGCCGCGCCCTCCCTGCTGGAACGGGTTCCCGGCGGCTGCGGCGGCTCCCGCGGATGTGCCCGTGATGCCGGTCATGCCGGTGACGACCTGTGCGTCGGCACCGAGCGCCCCGCCGTCCAGCAGTTCAGTGAACGTGCCATCGGTGATGCCGAGTCGCACCTCGATCGGCGTGAGCTGCTTGTCCGCGAAGGTCCAGACGCGACCGCGCGATTCCACGGGCGGCAGCGGGGCAAAGAGCGCATCGATCGTGTCGGCACTCCGTGCGCCGGCCACGATCGGTGTCGTTGTCGCGGTTGACTCGCGTCCTCGTCCGCCGCGTCCACCGCCACGCCCGTCACCGCGCCCACGGCCACGGCCGGTGTTCGCGCCAGGCTGCGTCAAGCTAGATGGCGTCGCGCTCGATGACGTCGCGCTGGGCCGCGTCGGGCTGGAAAGCGGGGCGGTCGCCGGGGCGGCCGGTGGCGCGGTCACGCCGGCCTGACTGCCTCCGTTTCTGGCGCCGCGATCCCGGCCACCGCGCCCGCCGTCCAGGGCGGCTGGTGGCACCGGCTGGTTGAGCGCGGCGAAGACGTCTGCCGACGGCCGGAAACGAAGCGCGGCCGCTGGGACCCGCAGCACGCCTGTCTTCCGGGAGACTTGAATCTGCATGGTCGCCGTCATGCCCGGCCTGAGCTTGAGGTCCGGGTTCGGAGCATTGACGATCGTCGCGTAGGTCGTGACGTTCTGCACGACGACGGGCTGCAAGCGGATCTGCGAGACGGTCCCCTCGAAGGTCTCGGTGGCGTAGGCATCAACGCGGAAGGTGGCGCGCTGTCCAGGCCGAATGCGACCGATGTCGGCCTCGTCGATGTTCGCACTGACCTGCAGCTTCGTGAGATCGGCGGCGATGACAAAGAGCGTGGGGGCCTGCATGCTCGCGGCGACCGTCTGGCCGACGTCCACGTTCCGCAGCGTCACAATGCCATCAACAGGTGCCGTGATGATGGTGTGGTCGAGGTTGACCTGCGCCTGGTGCAGGTTGGCCTGTGCCTGTCCGACGATCGCCCGGGCCGCATTCAGCGCCGCCTGAGACGACTGCAGTGAGGCTTGCGCGGAGTCCACGGCAATCTTGGCGGAGTCCAGCTCAGCGGGTGACAGCAGCTGCCTCGCGGCAAGACCCTGGGCCCGTGCGTACTTCTGCTGGGCGTCGAGGAGTACCACGTTGGCGCGCGTGACGTTGGCCTCGGCCTGGACGACATCCGCCTGGGTCTTGGTGACGTTGGCCTTGGTCTGATCGACCTGCGCCTGGACGAGCGAAGGATCGAGCTTCGCGATCACCTGACCCGCCTTCACGATCGAGTTGAAGTCGGCGCCCAGGTACGAGATGTTGCCCGACACCTGACTGCCGACCTGCACCGTCGTGACCGCCTGGAGTGAACCGGTTGTGCTCACCGCGTCGGTGATGTCGCCGCGCGTGATCGGCGATGTGACCGCACCAATCTCGGTCTCGGCTCGTCTCGTGTAGTAGATGGCGATGCTGGCGCCCACGGCCGCGACAACCAGCAGCAGAATGACCGCACGCTTCATGTCGCTCCAACCTCTATGACTAGCAAAGATCGTTCATCAGGTACCTACGCCTTGGGCAGGAGGGCTGTTTACGCGCTTCTGTACTATCCTTCGATGACGGCAATAAAGGGCAGGTTGCGATACTGCTCGGCGTAGTCGAGGCCGTAGCCGACGACGAACCGGTCCTCGATCGTGAAGCCGATGTACTCGACGACGACATCGACTTTCCGCCGCGAGGGCTTGCTGAGCAGGCACGCCGTTTTCAGGCTCCGAGGTGACCGTGCGCGCAGGACGTCCTGCAGGTAGGTGAGGGTGAGGCCGGTGTCGACGATGTCCTCGACGATGACGACGTCGCGCCCCTCGAGGTCGCTGTCGAGGTCCTTGGTGAGCTGCACCTGCCCGGACGACGTGGTGCGCGTGCCGTAGCTCGAGACGGCCATAAAGTCGAGTGAGCAGTCTCCCGGCAGCGCGCGCGCCAGGTCGGACAGGAAGATGAACGCCCCCTTGAGCACGCACACCAGGTGGACGCCGTCCGGGTGATCGCGCCGGATCTCCTGTGCCATGGCCGCCACGCGTGCCGCGATGTCCTCCGCGGAAATTAAGACGTTCACGTCGATGGCCCTCGGTGTCCTTTGCCGCATCTCGTGCACCTGCGCGGCGCAATCGTTTGAGCAGGTGGCGGACGCGAGAGTAACATAGCGCTCGCCCGCATGAAACGGTTCCAGATCATCACGGAAGCAGACGCCCGCGTGCTCGACTACGGCACCACGGTTGTACTTGTCGCAGGCGGTCACGTGACGCCACTGGCGCAGGACACCCTGGCCGAGCGCCGGATTGCGGTCGTCCGCGAGGGGACCGA
>CANJYC010000099.1 GCA_947478985.1 Acidobacteriota bacterium
ACGAGCACTTCCGGACCGCGCCATTCGAGCGGAATCTGCCCGCACTGATGGGGCTGCTCACGGTCTGGTACGCCAACTTCTTCGAGGCGTCCACGGTGGCCGTCCTCCCCTACGACCAGTATCTGAAGCGGCTACCCGCCTACCTGCAGCAGCTCACGATGGAGAGCAACGGCAAGCAGGTGACGCGCGACGGCGCGCGGGTGAACTATGAGACCAGTCCGGTCTACTGGGGCGAGCCGGGCACCAACGGCCAGCACTCGTTCTACCAGCTCATCCACCAGGGCACGCGGCTGATTCCGTGCGACATCATCGCCTTCTGCCAGTCGCTGAACCCGGTGGGCACGCACCACGACCTGCTCATGGCCAACGTCTTCGCGCAGACGCAGGCGCTGGCCTTTGGCAAGACCGCCGACGAGCTCCGCGCCGAGGGTACGCCGGAGCGGCTCGTGCCCCACCGCACGTTCGAGGGCAATCGTCCGTCCAACACCATCCTCGCGGATCGGCTGACGCCGCACACGCTCGGCGCGCTCGTGGCGCTCTACGAGCACAGCGTCTTCACGCAGGGGACGATCTGGCAGCTCGACTCCTTCGATCAGTGGGGTGTGGAGCTGGGCAAGGTCCTGGCCGCGCGCATCCTGCCAACCCTGACCGCCGATGCGCCGTCCGCGCCCGGGTCCGACAGTTCGACAGACGCACTCGTAGCGCGCTATCGCCACCGCGCGCAGGCGTCGACGTGGCCCGCTTCTTGATAGAGGCTATTCGTACAATTAGGCTTTCCGGCCGTGCACACGGGTCGGCAAAGTCCAACTCGTGTCATTTTCTGGGGTGTTAGGGTGAAAAATTTCGTGCTCGGGATCGTCTCCACGCTTGTTCTGATTGCGCTTGGCGTCTACATCGTCTCGACCTTTGGCCTCTTTCCAATCGGCGCCGACAATCCCCCGTTCGGCCTGGAGCGGTACCTGGCCGGCCGCGCCATGAATGCGTATGTCGACCGGAATGCCCCCGAGGGCACGAACCCGGTGGCCGTGACGCCCGCCAACCTCGCGGACGGCGCGAAGGAATACGAGGAGCACTGCGCCTTCTGCCACGGTGGTGCGGCGGCCAAGATCAGCCCCATGCAGCGCAAGTTCAGCCCTGGGGCGCCGCAGTTGACCAACCGGATCCCGCGCGACTCGGAATCCTGGCTCTACTGGGTGACCAAGCACGGCGTCCGCATGACCGGCATGCCCGCGTGGGACGGTGTGTTGTCCGATGACGACATGTGGAAGATCGTGGCGTTCATCAAGAACAGCGACAAGCTGCCGCCCGATGTCGCCGCCACCTGGAAAGCCATGGCCTCGCGTAAGGAGGCCGACGAAGCGCCGGCTCTTGAGCCGGTTGAAGCGGCACCGGCGCCCGCGCCCGCGGCGCGCTGATTGTGTAGCCCGGCTCGCCCCCGGGCCTCACAGAAGGGGCGCAACGCGACGCTTAGTCTCCCGCTGCGGATGGTCGAGTCAGCAGCAGGCCGAGCAGGCCGAGACACGTGAGCATCTGGCCCAGCGTCATCGCAATGGCTCGCAGCACGGCCGGTGTGTCCGGGACAAACGTGAGGACGACGTGCGGCTGCGCCGCTCCCACGATGGCCACCAGACCGCCGGCCTCGTGAACCTCTCCGGTTGAGGCGACCCACGCGGAGTCATACGCCACTGGCAGCACGAGCACGGTGTCCGTCACGCCGGACGGGTGCTCCTGCTCCACAACCACGTCGCGTGGCCCGACGGTCACCGATGTCCCAGGCACCGGGCTCAACTCGGACCATAGCGACGAGCCTGCAGATAGCGCCGGGCCGCTGGCCGTTGCGGCGGAGAGCCGGGCACGCGGCAACGCTCGCACCCTGTTGTCCACCACGGTCGCCACCTGCACATCCAGTCGATCATCGACCACCATGTGTGGCATCTGCGGCCTCCAGATGTCGCAGCCCGCTCCGGGCGGCGTCAACAGGTAGCGCAGCTGCAGGAACTCGACGACTCTCGCGTCGCAGAGGACCTCGGCGGAGAGGTCGGTGGTCTGTCCAAACAACCGGCCGTTCGGTTCGACGAGTCCCACCATCGTGCGCTGCTTGGTCGCGGCGGTGACGAGCATGTAGCCGGCATCGGCCAGGTCCGTGCTCGCCCGGCGCATGGTGCGCATGCCGACCCGGACATCCGGCCAGAGCGCCAGTCGTCCCTTTCGTGCAACCTGATCACCGGCGAGACCTCGCGTCGACGCGCGCGCAGCCGCGGGCGTCCGGCCGCTCGGTGAACGCTCGCGATCGAACCGCCGCTCGGCCTCCGGCCGCTCGAGGATGTGCGCCGCAAAGAGCGGTCCCTGCATCGCTCCCAGCAGCAGCACGGCCAGACCGGCCGCCACACCGGCACGCCGTCCACCGGCCGCCTGCAGCGCACCGGCGGCACACGCGGCACTGAGCACGGCAAACGCGATGGCGGGATCCCGCAGGGCCCAGGTGGAACTCGGCGCAAAGGCCACGCTGCCTGGCACCAGCGTCACGGCCCCGATCCCGCACGCCAGTGACGCCGCCGCGGCGCCGACGATGAGACGTCGCTGCCGGACGTCACGGGTCTGCACGCCGATCACGAGCGACGCCAGCGTCATGAGGAGAAACGTGAAGGGACCGCGGGCGTTGTCGTCCCCGAACGGAAAGAGGTTGGCGCGCAGCAGGCTCCCGGTAGGACCCTCGGTGACCCGGCTCATCGAGGCCAGCGCCCCGCCGGCCACGCCGATCTCGCGCGTGATGTCCGGCACCTGCAGCGCCACGGCGACGATGGCCGCCACGGCCAGCACCGCGATCGCCGACACGCGAGCGCGCATCGGATATTCATCTCTCATCACGGCCAGGACGGCCGTGCACGCCAGCGTGCCTGCGAGGACCGGCCAGTAGCCGGGATGCGACGCGCCGATGAGGCCACACACCAGGCCCGCCACCGAGAGGCCCGCGACGATCCGGCCGCGCCACGAGCGCCGGGACGACCACACCGCCAGCAGTGCGTGCGGCGCAAACGCACAGGCGACCACCGCGCAATAGGTCACGGCCGTCTCGGGCCAGTCATCGGTGATGGTGTAGTTCACGATCGGCACGGACCAGAACAGCACGACCGCCGCCAGCCACGCCACGACGCGTCCGCACATCGGCGCGAGCGCATGACGGACGACGAGGACCGCCGCCGCCATCGCCAGCGTCATCAGAAGCCAGTAGCTGAACGGCTCGGACACATAGGGCGCGACAAGTGCCGCAGGGGACGCGCCAAGGCTGCCGTGCAGCGGCAGGCGCACGCCAAGACCGATTGCGAGCGTGTACACCGGGTGGCCCAGCACCTGAATGGTCGGCATGGCCGTGCCGCGGTCGAGCGAGACAAACGCGGTCTCGTAGTTTTCGAGGTCGGTCGTGCCGAGTCGCGTCACCAGCGCGGCCATCCCGCCGCTCACGGCGAGAGTCGCCGTCAGCAGCAGTGCCGCGCCACGGATGTCCCGACCAAGTCTCATGCTCGTGTGTGTCCCGGCGATCCGAGGTTCGCTGCGCCGTATCGGCCCGTCACCGCCAGCCGTGCGCGCGGTGCTGATTGTAGTCGAGCCTCTGCGGCACGTGAGGGCGGTTCGGTGCGGTCAGGCAGCCACCGGTCCGATTGAACTGCGTCACGCCGGGCGATACACTGCTCGCGACTCGCGCGTCGCGTACCATCACACCCCACGCCATGCCCTCTGCCGTCACGTCGTCCTCGCCATCGGCTCGGGAGCGCCGTGCGCCCGCGTATGCCGGCAGGACACGCGCACGAGCGCTGTTCGTGGTGCTGTTCGCGCTCACGGCCGCGTTCCGCTTTCTCGCGCTGAAGAACGGTTTCGTCAACGATCACTTCGTCTACATCAGCGGCGGGCAGCAGATGCTGCTCGGCGCGTGGCCGACACGCGACTGGATCGACCCCGGCCTGCCACTCATGTTCGGCGCGTCGGCGCTCGCGCAGCAGATCTTCGGCCCGACCCTCTTTGCCGAGGCGATGCTCGTCGCCATCGCGTTTGGCCTGGGTGCGGCGTTCACGGCGGGGGCCGTGCGCCGGCTCACCGGTTCGCTGCTGCTCGCCATCCTCGCGGTGCTCTTCGAGGTGGCGGTCTTTCCGCGCACCTACAGCTATCCCAAGATCCTCGCCTACGCCTTCGTCTTCTGGCTCTACGGCTGCTACCTGGCCAGGCCGGACCGGACACGGCTCTTCGCGATAGCGGCCGGCGTCGTCGTCGCCTTCCTGTTCCGGCACGATCACGGGCTGTTCCTCGGGGCGGGGGGCCTGCTGACGATTCTGCTCGCGCGCTCGGCTGATGGCTGGCGGAGCGCGCTGCGCGCCGCGGCCACGTATACGGTGTTCGTCCTGCTGCTGACGCTCCCCTATCTGCTCTACGTGCAGTGGTACACCGGGCTCTGGACCTATCTCCGCACGGGCGTCGAGTTCAGCCAGCGCGAGGCGATCCGCCAGTGGCATGTGTGGCCACGCGTCATCGGTGACGCGCAGCCGCTCCAGTCGGTGCTCCTGTACGAGCTGTACGCGTTGCCCATCGTCGCGCTCGGGCTGCTGCTCGTGCGACGGGCACGGATCGACTGGCGCACGGTCGCGGCACAGGTCGCGCCGCTGGCGCTGGTCGCCCTCTTCGTGGACTTCAGCTTCCTGCGGGACCCGCTCGAGACGCGGCTCCCCGACGCCATCGTGCCGGCCGTGCTGCTGGGCGCGTGGCTGATTTCGCGCGCCTTCAGCCCGTCGCGGCTGCGCCTGCTCACGGCGCCGGTGGCGCTTGGATGCACGGTGGTGGTGGGCTTGTCCGTGCTGACGGTCGGTGCGACGCACGAGCAGATCGATCGCGCGGGGCTGCTGGGCAACCGCCGCGAGATTCCGCATCGCTTCGTCGAGCGCACGGCGGATCTGCGGGCGCGCTTCACCGACTATCAGCTGCCGATGCCGTCCACGCGAAGCCTTGTCCCGTTCTTCCGCTACGTCGCGCGCTGCACGTCGCCCGAGGACCGGCTGCTCGTGGGGGGCTTCATGGTGGAGGTGCCGTTCTACGCGCAGCGGCTCTTCGCGGGCGGGCAGGAATACTTCGGCACCTACTTCGGCTCTGAGGCCAATCAGCGGTTCGCCTTCGACCGCCTTCAGCGCGAGCGCGTCCCGTTCGTCATCATCCCGTCGGACTACCAGGAATCCTTCGACAACACGTTCCCGCTGGTGGTTGACTACATCCGCCCGCGCTACGTGCCGCTCACGGACGTGGTGGTGGATGACGAGTTGACGATCCACGTCCTGGTGGACCGCACCTGGGGCACTGCCACCAGGGACGCCGAAACCGGCTGGCCCTGCGCGCCGCGCGAACCCTAGACGTCGACCAGCGGCAGCCCCAGCGACTGAATCTGCGCGAACACGTCGTCGGGCGTCCGCACCTCATCCTCGTCCCGCAGCCGGTGACGGAAGGGTCGGTACGCCACGTCCACCGGAAGCGTCGGGAGCGTGGGCGCGAGATCGCGCCGGACGAAGAAGGCGTTCACGCCCGAGTTCTCGCAGAGGACGAGCCGATATCCGCGAGCCTCGGCCGCCTTATTCAGCGCGCCGAGCGACGCGCCGAAATACTCGAGCGGTGCGCCGGAGGGCGGGGGCGCATTCGGCAGCGTGACGGCGCGGCTCGGCCCGAAGTGCGCGTTGTACTCGACAATCAGCACGCGCGCGTTGCAGGCAGTGATGGCCTGGAGCAGCCAGTAGTCGATGCTGTCGATGTCGATCGAGAGCAGGTCGATTGCGCCGGTCATCCCGTGCGATTCGAGCAGCGCGTTCACGCTGGCGGTGTCCACGAAGGCCCGGGCCACCTGCACACCTGGCCGCGATCGGAACTCGTGCGTGGCCACGCGCACCGCGCGCTTGCTCGCGTCCACCATGAGGCCGGTCCACCCCAGATCGTGCGCGAGCACGGCGGAGTTGCCGCCCGTGCCGCCGGAGCCAATCTCGACGAAACGGCGCGTCTCGACGCCAACCGCCTCGAACAAGGCGAGGATGATGCCGTCCTCCTCGTTCTGCGACCGCAGCCGGAAGCGCCGCGCCTGCAGCGCCAGCGGCGCGGGCAAATCCGTGGGCAGATACTGGGCCCGAATCAGCGCCGAGAGCTGCCCGCGGAAGATCTGCCGGAACTTTTCGTCGACCCGCTGGTTCGACAGGATCTTGTCGACCTGCTTCTGGCTGGCGGCCACCTGCTCGACCTTGGTCGTGAGGCGCTGCACCATCACCCGCACTTCCTCGATCTCGTTTCGGAACGCCCGCGTCTGCGCCGCCTGTGATGCGAACAGATGGCGGCCTAGTCGTTCGAGCAGACGCGCGAACGCGCCGCCTCCTCCGTGAGAATCAGTCATATTGTCCGTGTTCATCTCGTGTTTCGCCGCCCTGCGACACCTCGCATGCGACGGCGATGGCCTCGCTCAACTCCGCCGCCGTGTACGGCTTGGGCAGGATCACAGTCACGCCCACGGCCAGCGCCTCGACTTCCATCGCATCGGTCACGCGGCCCGAGGCGAGCACCACCGGCAGGTCCGGACGCACTGCGAGGAGCTGCTTCGCTACGTCCAGGCCGGTGGCGCCGGGCATATTGAAGTCGACGACCAGGGCGTCGACCGCCTGGGGATCGGCGTGAAACGCCGACACGGCGGCGTCCGCGTGATTGA
>CANJYC010000100.1 GCA_947478985.1 Acidobacteriota bacterium
CCTCGGGCCATGTCCTGTCGTCGTGCTCCGTGGAGGTGTCCCTTGAAGCGTCTGGCGATCCTTGTCGTAATAAGTATCCTGCTCACGTGCAACCCGGGCGTGTTCGCGCAGCAATCGCTCGGCGACGCCACCGTCAGCGGACGCGTGACCGACCCGTCCGGCGCCATTGTTCCCGGGGCCACTGTCACTGCCCGCCAGACCGAGACAAACCTGACCGCTGAAACCGTCACCGGCAGTGACGGTCGCTTCCGTTTTCCGTACCTGAAGATTGGCCCGTACGAAGTCACCGCGCGTCTGCAGGGGTTCGCGCCAGCCACCCGGCCCGTGACGTTGACAGTGGGCTCGGCGTTCGACGTGTCGATGGCACTCAGCGTCGAAGCGGTGACGACGACGGTGTCGGTGACCGCTGCCTCCACGGTCATCGAGACCGCACGGAGCCAGATCGCCGGCACGATCACGCAGGCTGAGGTGGCGAACCTGCCATTGAACGGACGCAATTTCCTGGACCTGGCGCTGCTCGTGCCCGGCGTGTCGGCGCCCAACATCAGCAGCACGCAACTGTTCGCCGAGACCTCGGCGGTGCCTGGCGTGGGCATTTCCATCGGGAGCCAGCGCAACTTCTCCAATGGCTTCGTCGTGGACGGCCTGTCAGCCAACGACGATGCCGCTGGCCTCAGCGGTACGCCGTTCGCTGTTGATGCCGTGGAGCAATTTCAGGTCGTGACGTCGGGCGGTCAGGCGGAGCTGGGAAGAGCGCTGGGCGGTTACGTGAACGTCGTGACCAGGAGCGGCACAAATGTGGCCCGCGGGAATCTCTACGGCTACTTCCGCGACGACACGTTCAACTCGCCCAACGCCCTCTCTGGAACCAAACTGCCGATGTCGCAACAACAGTACGGCGGCAGCCTCGGCGGACCTGTCCGTAAGGACCGGACCTTCTACTTCACGAATATCGAACGGCGGAACCTGAATCAGACCGGCTTCGTGACAGTGCCCGCGGAGGCCGCCAACCTCATCAACGTACGGTTAAGCGCCGTCGGTTATGCGGGTGCGAAGGTGTCCACGGGCATCTATCCCAATCCGGTCGACTCGCTCAACGCCCTCGGGAAGATTGACCAGCAGATCGGCGGAGCCGACCAGTTTTCCGTCCGCTACAGCTTCTATGACGTCACGTCGAGCAACTCCCGCGGGGCCGGCGGTCTCAATGCTCCGTCGGCATCCGCCGGGCTCGACAACCGCGATCAGGGCGTGGCGATCGGCAACACCACGACGCTCTCATCTCGAATGGTCAACGAAGCGCGCGGCCAGTTCCTGCGGAGCAACCTGGTGGCGCTGCCAACGGACCGGGTCGGCCCGAGTGTCAGCATCGCGGGCGTCGCTTCGTTCGGAACCCTCTCCGGCAGCCCGACGGGACGCGTGAACACGATGTACCAGGCCGTAGACAACGTCTCCTTTCTGGCCGGCGCACACGCGCTCCGCGCTGGGGCGGACTTCCTCTACAACGCCGACGACATCAATTTTCTGCGCGCGGTCCGGGGCCAGTACGCGTTCTCCTCGCTCGCCAACTTCCTGGCAGGCGTCTACAACAACTCGGGATTCACACAGACGTTCGGTCCGGTGGATGTGTCACAGAAGAACCCGAATATTGGCGTCTATGCCCAGGATGAATGGAAGGTGAAGCCAGGCCTGACGTTGAACCTCGGGCTCCGTTACGACTTGCAGTTTCTTGAGACGATCAACACCGACACGAACAATGTCTCGCCGCGTGCGGGGTTTGCGTGGTCGCCCTCTGCGGAGGGTCGCACCGTGATTCGCGGCGGTGCCGGGCTGTTCTTCGATCGTGTTCCGTTGCGTGCGCTCGCCAACGCCCTGCTGTCGGCGGGAAATACGACCGACATCAACAAGCTTCGCCAGGTCAACATCAGCCTGTCGCCAACGCAGGCCGGCGCACCGACGTTTCCGAATATCCTCACCGCCCCGGTGCCGCTCGTGACCCTTGTCAACCTGCAAACGATGGATCCGCACATGCAGAACGCCTATTCGCGCCAGGCCAACCTGGAGATTGAGGAGCAGGTCGGGGATCGCGGCACGGTGAGCGTCGGGTATCAGTACGTGCGGGGGGACAACCTGATCATCTCAGTGAATCAGAACGTGCCCTCGTGCGTGGCAGCGGGCACGAACAACGGCTGCCGGCCGAACCCGAACTACGCGAATGCCAGCCAGTACTCGCCCTCGGCGATGTCCACCTTTCACGGTCTGAACCTGTCCTTCGTGCAGCGTCCGGCGAGGTGGGGCAGCTATCGCATGAGCTACTCGCTCTCCAGATCGATGAACAACGTCGGAGAGAACTTCTTCAGCTCACCCATCGATCCGTTCGATCTGTCGAAGGACTGGGGACGGTCGGACGGCGACCAGCGGCACCGGCTGGTGCTCAACGGCTCCCTCCACTCCTCGATGGAGGCCGGGACCACGATGTGGGAGAAGGTCACGCACGGGTTTCAGGCGAGCGGCATGTTGCAGTTCTACTCGTCCCTACCGCTCAACATTACCTCCGGCGTGACAACCGTGCAGGGGACCGCGGGAAGGCCGATCGTGAACGGGTCGTTCATCGAGCGTAACGCCGGGGTGGGGGGCGATTTCTTCAACCTGAACGCCAGGGTGAGCCGATCGGTCAGCCTGGGCGGGTCAGCGCGGATTGAAGGGGCCATCGAGGCGTTCAACCTGACCAATCGACGAAATGTCACCGGCTGGAACGCCGTGTTCGGGGCGGGTGCGTATCCAACGAACCCGCCACCGACTTTCAAGCAGGTCACGGCGGTGGCGGACCCACGGTCCTTCCAGTTCGCGCTGCGGCTGACGTTTTGAAAGGCTTGTGAGATCGACTTCTGCGAGTACGCGTAACGGCGCATCGCAGGCGTCAGGGCATGCCGCACCGCATGGAATCCGGGTAGAGTCATAACGATGCTCCGAGATAGCGCGCGCATGATGATCTGCGTCGCCGGACTTGCGTTGGCTGCGAGCGTTGCGCCCCAGGCGCCGACGCCGGTGTATCTCACCGTGCCCGGTCGGGCGAGCGCGAATGTGTGGCTCGCTGCCGAGGGCGCCCGTGTGGCAGCGGCGTGGGGCGCGAGTCGTCCAGGCGGTGGTACCGATGTCTATCTGGCGGTCAGCTCGGACGGCGGGCGTACGTTCTCGACGCCAACCCGTGTCAACGATCGCGAAGGCACCGCCCGAGTTATTGGCGAAGCGGCGCCGCGCGTGACATTCGTCGCGAGGCGTGGACAATCGTCCGCGATCGATGTGTTGTGGGTGTCTCGAGAGAGCGCTACGGACATCCGCCTGGCGCGTTCGCTCGATGACGGCCGGACGTTTGGTCCATCGCGCACACTGCAGGCGAAAGGAGCGGTGGGCAATCGCGGATGGGCGACGCTTACGAGCGATGTCCGGGGCGGCACTCATGCGTTGTGGCTCGACCATCGCGGGATGGCGGCACCTGCGGGCGCACCCGAGCACCAGCACGGCGCGGCAGGAGCGGAGGTCCTTCCCGCGCAGGGTTCCGCCCTCTACTACTCGGATGGCACGACAGAACGCGAGATCACCAAGGGCGTCTGCTACTGCTGCAAGACGGCCATCGCTGCCGGCGCCAACGGCGCAATCTACGCCGCATGGCGCCATGTGTATCCCGGCAACAGGCGCGACATCGCGTTCACGGTGTCATCCGACGGGGGCCGCACGTTCTTACCGCCGGTGCGAGTCAGCGAGGATGAGTGGGCGATCGACGGCTGTCCGGAGGACGGCCCCGCACTGGGCATCGACCCCGACGGCACGGTTTACGTGGTCTGGCCGACGGTCCTCACCGATCCATCGCCGCATAAGGCGCTCTTCTACTCGACGACACGCGACGGCCGGACCTTTACGCCCCGTGTGCGCGTGTCGCCCGCGGGCCACAGCATCGCGCATCCGCAGATCACCATCGGCCCGGCCGGGGAGCGGGCGGCGTTCTGGGAAGAAATTGTCGGCGGGCGAAATCGCGTGTTCCTCAGTCATCGCTACGACGAAGGCGGCTTCGGTCCCCCGGAACCTTTGAGCGAGCTGATTTCCGGAACCTACGCAATGCCGGTGTTCGCAGGCGGTGCGCTCGTCGTGGCATGGACCGAAGGAGGCGCCGAGGATTCCCACATCGTCGTGCGCCGCATCTCCGCCAGGTAAGGGAGCGACAGGCCACTCCCATGTGCGGACGGGCGTATGCCACCTACACGCAGACCGAGCTGTATCTCAACTACCTGAATCGGCGTGCGCCACGCCTCGCCGCCGAGGCGTCTCCCAATTACAACCTTGCCCCGACGCAATTGGCTTCGGTGGTGCTGGTTCGAGACGGCGCGTCGACAATCGAGCCTTTTCTGTGGGGCCTCGTGCCCTTCTGGGCGAAGGACGTCGCGTCCGTCAGAAAGTACAGCCTGATCAACGCCCGGGGTGAGGATATCGCGGAGAAACGCAGCTTCACGCAGGCGTTCCGCCATCGCCGTTGTGTGGTGCCGCTGTCAGGATTCTTCGAGTGGAAGCGCCAGGAGTTCGGGGCCAAACAACCGTTTGCGATTCACCTGAAGCAGGAACCGATCATGTCCGTCGCCGGAGTCTGGGAGCGCTGGACATCGCCCGGGTCCGGAGACGTCATCCACTCATTCGCCATCGTCACAACGGCGGCCAACGCCTTCATGCGGACGCTGCACGATCGCATGCCCGTCATCCTGGACAAGTCGGACGTTGCTGCATGGCTCGACCCGGAGCGGCAGGAGACCGTGGATCTGCAGACGTTCCTGAGGCCGTGCCCGTCGGAGTGGCTCACGGCGTTTCCTGTGTCGACCAAAGTGAACTCGCCGCGGTACAACCAGCCGGATGTGCTCGTCCCGACTGGCCCCGACCTCAGCGGCTGATTGCCGCTCCGCGAAGGCATGGCGACTCGGGCCGTGTATTAACATTCGGTCGCAGACCAGCTAACAGGGAATCACAGTATGGACGTTCGGCTCTTTCCCAGCTCGCGTCGCCCAGGTGTCGGCCTCAAGCCGCGGCGCGAAGCACAGCGACCACTGCTGCCGCAGCACGCCCGGCACTGCCCGGTGCTGGAGGCGGGCAGCGCTCTCGGGTTCCTCGTGTACCCGCCGCTTGAAGCCAACGAATCGTTCCACATCGCGTACGAAGGTGAGGGACGCTACCGGTTCGTGTATTACCTGAGGAACCCCAACTTCGGACGATGGGACGCGATCTTCACGATTACGATCGCGCTGCCGGTCGGCGGGTATGGCGTGTCGAAGGAAGAGGTCACGTTCGAGCCCGGGATGCCGACAACTCCCACTGATGTCGCGCTGCATCTGATGCGGCGATTTGTGGCAGTTGAGGACCTTGGCACGCCGGCGGGTAGCGTGACGCTTCGTGGTGCGTGGAATTTCCGGACCCCTTCAGGATGGGACACGGTCTACGCGCCGATTTTCAACGTCATCGAGCGTCCCATTGCCCCGATGCTGGTGATTCGCGTCGAAACGGATTGGTTTGCCCATGAGAGCGAGTTCCGCTACGTGCTGCAGCCAGGCGAGGGAATGTCCGGAGAGCAGAGCATGCCGATCGGGCAGGTGTTTTTCGTGCCGCGGGAACAGGTCACGCTGAGCGAATGCAGCGAGGAGGAAGTGGCCGCTATCCGTCTCTCGCAAGCGGAATTTGCGCACAAGAAGGCCGCGCAGAAGGTCACGACGCCCTACGGCCTGCCTTACAGCCCGCACTATTCCCGCATGAGCCGCAAGCAGCGCCAGGCGCCGGGCCACAGCGACGAGGAGCCCTCGCCCGTGACCGAGCCAGAGTCAGGTTCGGCCGAATCCGGTTTGACTACCGGCGTTCAGGTCCACGGAACCGCCACAGATGTTCCCTCCGGTTTCAGCGTTCGGGCTGTGGGTAGAAATGAACCGTGCCCGTGCGGCAGTGGGAAAAAATACCGAAAATGCCATGGAGAGGCCGACGGCTCTAAATAATTGTGAACCGGCGATTTGCAGTTTCGCTTGTCAAGCGAAAGTCAGGTGAATGCTGGAAAATATCCACGTTTCGTCATAAGTTCTACAACCGCTTGACCAGCGGTGGCCTTAGCGCCTATCTTCACCTGCTAAGATTTTCAGGGCCGTCCGCCATTTCTAGACGTCTATGATGGGTACAGCTCGCATGTCTCTTCGGTGTTATTAGGAGGTTACTGCGATGTCACGCAAGAGTCATTTGGTGGCTACCGTAATAGGAAGTGCCATCTGCGCCAGCCTGTTGGTTGCGCAAATCGGAGCGGTCGAGGGTGATCGCCGGCTGGTTCAAGCCGTGAAGACCCAGAACACCCAGGCCGTTCCCGCACTCCTGAAAGCCTCGGTCGATGTCAATCTGCCGGACACCGATGGGACGACGGCTCTGCATTGGGCGGCCCACTGGAATGACGCGGCCACCGTGGACCTGCTGCTGCGGGCCGGTGCCAAGGCTGACACCGTCAACGACCTTAGTGTGACACCGCTGTCGGAGGCCTGCACCAATGGCAGTGCCCCGATCGTGGACAAGCTCTTGAAGGCGGGCGCCAAGCCAAATCTCGCGATCGCAACCGGCGAGACCCCGCTCATGATCTGCGCGCGCACGGGCAGCGCGGACGCGGTGAAGATGCTGCTGACGGCC
>CANJYC010000101.1 GCA_947478985.1 Acidobacteriota bacterium
CAACCTGGAGGCATTCGCGTGGCGCCAGCCGCCCTACGAGTACGAGGCGGAGAAGCTCCCGATCGACATCCTCGCCGGGTCGGACGAGTTGCGGCTGCAGGTGGAGGCAGACGTGCCGGTGGTGGAAATCGCGGCGAGCTGGCGGGATGACGAGGCGGCCTTCACTGCGCTGCGTCGGCCATTCCTGCTCTACGAATCCTGACCCGCGCTCGACTATCATCCTGACGCGTGCCTGTCCCAGAATTTACCCACAGCCTGATCATCAAGGCGCCCCCCGCAGTCGTCCTGGAAGCCTTCTTCGACACCAAGGCGCTCGGCTCCTGGTGGCAGGTAAGCCGCGCGCTCTGCATGCCGCGGCCACTCGGCTGCTACGCGGTTGAGTGGGAACCGACCGAGTGGAAGGACGAGCTGCTCGGGCGGCTCGGCGGCGCGTTCCACGCCACGGTGATCGACTTCAAGCCGGGCCGGGAGTTTTTCCTCGCCAACGCGTACTGGCTGCCGCCGGATGGTCCGCCCATCGGCCCGATGGCGCTTGAGGCCACCTGCAGCATCCAGCGTGACGGAACACTCCTCCACGTCCGGCAGACCGGCTGCGATGAGACCAGCCCCCGGTGGGTACGCTATTACGAGATCATCTCCGCGGGACTCTCGGGAGCGCTCGGAGAGCTGAAGCGGAACCTCGAGACAGAGATCGAAAGGGTTCGCGAGGAACGGCTCAGACAGTTCTCCGAGCGGGCGGCCGAGCGGACGAAAGAGAAGAAGACCGAGAAGAAGCCCGAGAAGAAGAAATAGCGCGGACCCGGCGGCGTGCCTAGACGCGCTGCAGCTTGAGGAAGTTGGACACTCCGCGTGTCAGTTCCGGCGTGATGCTCACGAGCACGATGACCGATTCGTGCGGAATCGTGTCGCGCTCCACCAGCATCGCACCGATGCGGCTGGCCGCCTCACTCAGATCGCCGCCGACGTGCGTCAGCACAGGCACCACCCCCCACGAAAGCGCCAGGCGCCTTGCCACATCATCGCGATCGGTGGCCGCATAGATCGGCGCCCTGGGCCGAAGGGCCGACAGGAGTCGCGCGGTCTTGCCGCCCCGCGTGACCGCCACAATCGCCTGCGCATCGCCGCGCTCGGCCAGCGTGACCACGGCCTCGCAGATGGCGCGGCCGTGTCCCCCCAGCAGGTGCGCCTTGTCCTCGATCGGCACGCGCGCCAGCGGTGGCATGGTCTCCGCATCGCGGATGATGGCGTCGAGCGTCTGGACCGCGCGCAGCGGATACGCCCCTGCCGCGGTTTCCCCGGCGAGCATGATCGCGTCAACGCCGTCATCGACCGCGTTGGCCGCATCATTGACCTCGGCGCGCGTGGGACGGGGCTCCGTGCGCATCGACTCGAGCACCTGTGTCGCGACGATCACCGGGATGCCGAGGGCGCGCGCACGACGCGTGATCTCCTTCTGCACGCGCGGCAGGCGTTCGAGCGGCATTTCGAGTCCGAGGTCGCCGCGCGCCACCATCACGGAGTCGGTTTCGGCGAGGATCTCGTCCAGGCGTGCAATCGCTTCCGGGCGCTCCAGCTTGGCGCAGATGGGCATGTCCGGCGCCCCGGCCAGTCGCAGCGCCTCGCGGGCCTGACGAATATCAGCAGCAGTCTGCACGAAGCTGAGCGCGACGATGTCCACGCGCTGCTGCACACCGAAGGCGAGGTCCTCGCGATCCTTCTCTGTCAGCCCCGCCGATGGCAGCGTCACGCCGGGCGCGTTGATCCCCTTGTGCTCGCCCAGCATCCCGCCTTCGACCACGATGGTCCGCAGTTCCTGTCCGTCGTTCGCCTCGACGCGCAGCTCAATGTGACCGTCATCAAGCAGCAGCGGATCACCCGGGCGAACGGCCTTGGGCAGATCGGCGTAGGAGGTCGACACGCGGCCGGGTCCGCCGACGAAGTCACCGACGGCGATGCGCAGCGTCTCGCCGGCCACGAGCTTGATGGGCGCCCCGTCCTGCAGCAGGCCCGTGCGGATCTTCGGCCCGCTGAGATCCTGCAGGATGGCAATCGCGCGACCCGACTCGGTGGCTGCCTGGCGGATGCGTGCGATGACCTCGCGGTGCGCCTCCTGCGTCCCGTGCGAGAAGTTCAGACGGAACACGTCGACCCCCGCCCCCACGAGTTCCCGAATCCCCTGCTGGCTGTTGGTGGCAGGGCCGAGCGTGGCAACGATCTTCGTGTGTCTCATGGGTGTCGATAGAATAGCGGTTTGCAGGTACGGGCATGACGATCAATGTGTGGCTGGAGAATGCCGTCCGCGACGCGGAGCGCCGAGGGTTAACAGCCCTCCCGGCGCTGCTGGCGGCGCTCGCGCAGGCGACGGCCACGCTGCGCGCGGCGGACTGGAACCTCGACGCGGCCGGCGGACCAGCGCGTGACAAGGCGGCGGATGGGCGCTGAACCACGCACAATCGCTGAGCTCGGACGCGCGTTCAGGGGGCGCGAGGTCACCTCCTCTTCGGTGACCGAGGAATGCCTGCGCCGGATCGACGAGCGCAATCCGGACATCAACGCGTTCATTACCGTGCTTGCCGAAAACGCTCGGGCCCAAGCGCAGGACGCCGATCGCGAGCTGGCGGCAGGTCTCGATCGCGGACCGCTGCACGGCGTGCCGATTTCGCTCAAGGACCTCTTCGACCTCGAAGGAACCCCGACGACGGCCGCGTCGCGCGTGCGCGCGGGGCACATCGCCACCTCCGACGCGGTCACCGTGCGGCGCCTGCGCGCGGCGGGGGCCGTGATCGTGGGAAAGACCAACCTGCACGAGTTCGCGCTCGGCACCACCAACGAAGAGTCCGCGTACGGGCCGGTGAAACACCCGCTCGATCCCTCCCGCTCGGCTGGCGGATCGTCGGGCGGCTCGGCCGCGTCGGTGCTGGCGGGCATGGCGTTCGCGTCGATCGGCACCGACACCGGAGGATCGATCCGCATTCCCGCCGCCGCGTGCGGTCTCGTCGGGTTGAAGCCCGCCCTTGGCGAGATCGACGCGACCGGTGTCGTGCCGCTCAGCTCAACGCTCGATCACGTCGGGCCGCTGTGCCGGTCCGTCGAGGACGCGGCCATCGTGTTTGAGGTGCTAAAGGGGACGAGGCCTTCCCCACTCGACGCCAGGTCGCACGAGCCGGCCGCCCGCGCGCCCGCCGAGCCGGCACGGCTGCGGGTTGCCGTCCTGGGCGGCTACTTCACGGCGCTGCTTGATTCTGAGGTCGCCGCGTCCTTCGAGCGGACATGTGGCCGTCTACGCGATGCGGGTGTCACTGTGACCGACGCCGCAATTCCGCACGCTGCCGACATTTCCGCGGTCTACCTCCACATCGCCCTCGCTGAAGCGGCGGCGTATCACGCCGCCACGCTCGACACACGCGCCAGCGACTATACGATGCCCGTGCGCCTGCGACTCGAGATGGGCCGCAGCATCCTGGCGGAAGACTATGTGCGCGCGCTGCGGGGACGCGACGTGCTGCGGCAGGAGGTCGATTGCGCGCTCGAATCGGTCGACGCGCTGCTGCTGCCAGGCCTCGCCGTGCCTGCGACCGTGCTGGGCAAGGACACCGTGCGCATCGGAGACCGGGATGAGCCGGTGCGCAACATCATGCTGCGTCAGACGCAGCTCTTTAACATCACGGGCCACCCGGCCATCACGCTCCCGTGCGGCACCACCCGCGGCGGTCTGCCCATCAGCGCGCAGCTCGTGGGCATGCACACGCCGGACCTGCTGTGTGTGGCCGCGACGCTCGAGCCTTCCATCACGACACACGCATGATTCAGCGATTCTTCCACGCCTGGGAACACCGGCTCGCCAACGTCAGCAAGGACCGCGTCGTGCGGCCGTTCGAGTGGGGCGAGGACTGGCTCACGCCGCCACCGCCGGGCACCGGTGCGCAGGCGCTCGAGCACTGGGTCGATCAGGTGATGCGTGACACGCCCGCCTTCTTCGACGCACCGCCCACGCGCGAGTACCAGTTCGATGAGGCGTCCGCTGCGCTGCAGCGGGAGGGTGAAGCGGGAACGCTGCGTTTCCCAAGCGCCTTCGTCACGCCGCATCCCGAGAACAACGTCGTCGTCGGCCGCTGGTTTCCCGCGCGCGATGAGGCCCGGGTCGACACCCCCGGAGCGCGACGCGGCCGCGCCGTGATCGTGATGCCGCAGTGGAACTCGGATGCCGGCGGCCACATCGGCCTCTCGCGCCTGCTCGCCAGGTTCGGCGTGTCGGCGCTGCGTCTCAGCCTGCCGTACCACGACACGCGTATGCCGCCGGAACTGGTGCGTGCGGACTACATCGTCAGCTCGAACGTGGCGCGCACGGTGCAAGTGTGCCGGCAGGCGGTGCTCGATGCGCGGCGCGCGGTCGGGTGGCTGGCGTCACAGGGGTTCGAGCGGATCGGCGTCCTCGGCACCAGTCTCGGCTCCTGCCTGGCGATGCTGACGACGGCGCATGAACCACGCATTCGCGCGCAGGCGCTGAACCACGTCTCACCCTGGTTTGCCGATGTGGTCTGGCGCGGCCTGTCCACCCGACACGTGCGCGCGGGCCTCGATGGCCACATCGATCTCGATCACCTCCGCGCCCTCTGGCGGCCGATCAGCCCGTCGTCCTATCTGGAGCAGGTCCGCCGTGCGCAGACGCTGCTCGTCTACGCCAGCTACGACCTGACGTTTCCGGTCGACCTGTCGCGGTCACTCATCGACGAGTTCCGGCAGCGAACGCTGCCGCACGAGGTCGCGGTCCTCCCATGCGGCCACTACAGCACGGGCTCGGCCCCGTTCAAGTTCTACGACGCGTACGTGCTGACGAAGTTCCTGCGAAAACATCTTTAGAGAACATCGTGAAATTACGGCTCGCGGGTGGCGCTGGACGGGGCGCCCCGCCCGCGCCGCAGGGCCGAAAGGCCCGAGCACGGGTGGGGCTGTCCAGCGACAGGACCCGCTACGCGTAATTTCTGGGGCGCTCGAAGAAGAACCGAGCCGGCAGACTCAGTGCGCGGGTGCGGGGTCGGGGTCGGCTGGGAGCACCTGCGCGGCGCCGAGACCGAGGCCGTCGAGCGTTCCCCCGATGGCGGCCAGGTCTCCGACGATGAGCGTGGTCAGCTGTTCCGGGTGCAGGTACTGCTGCGCCACGCGCGTCACGTCGGCCGTGGTGACGGCGTTGGTGCGCGCGACGAACTCCTCGAAATAGTTGTCGGGCAGACCGTAGAGCGCGAGCTGCGCGACGCCGCGTGCCACCTGCTGCGCCGTTTCGAAATTGCGCGGAAAGCCACGCGTCAGCGACGCCTTGGCGAGCACGAGCTCATCCTCGGTGGCCGGCCGCCCGCCGCGGATCTCGTCGAACTCGTTGATGGCATCGCGGATCGCATCCGCCGTTGCCGCCGTGTGCACACCCGCATGGATCGAGAACGGCGCCATTCCCCGTCGCCAGTCGAATCCGCTGCGAGCGCCGTAGGTGTAACCCTTCTCCTCGCGGAGTTTGAGGTTAATCCGGCTGACGAACTGCCCGCCCAGCACGGCATTCATCACGAGCAGCTCGGAATAGTCAGGCGTGTCGCGTCGCGCGCAGAGGTGACCGAGGCGGAGCTCCGATTGCGCTGCGCCCTCGCGCGCCACCACCGCCAGCCGCGGGGCGCTCGCAGACGGCACGATGGCCGCAGCGGGCGGCGCAGTCGTTCCCTGGGCATGCGTCGCGGTCCACGAGCCGAAGGCCGAGTCGGCCAGGGCCAGGAGGGCGTCATGGCGCATCGCGCCGGAGATAACCACCGTGGCGCGGTCGGGCCGGAAAGTCTCGGCGTGGAAGCGGACGGTCTCCTCGAGCGCCATCGCGCGCAGCGATGCGTCGTTTCCGATCGCGAGGTGTCCGTACGGGTGTGTGCCGTAGAGCAGACGCAGGAAGGCCCGCTCGGCCACAGCGGCCGGCGCGTCCTTCAGCTGACGCAGACGATCGAGCCTGAGCTGACGGCCACGCTCGAAGTCCGCTTCCCGCAGGCTCGGCCTGATGACCAGGTCCGCAAGCAGCGCCACGCCACGCGTGGCGAAACGCGTCAGCGTCGTCAGCGTGAAGGTCGTGGAGTCTGAACCCACATCAAGGTCGAAGTCTCCACCGATGCGCGCAATCGCATCCGAGACATCGAGCGCCGACATCGACCCCGTCCCCTCGTCAACGAGGTCGGCGGTCATCGCCGCGAGACCTTCCCGGTCCGCCGGATCCGCGCCGGTGCCACCGTCGACCTGGACGACCATCGTCACAACCGGCATGGTGGGGTGCTCGACCGTCCGCACCTCGAGCCCGTTGGCAAGCCGGTGCCGCGCCCGATCGGGCAGGCGGAACGCCGGATCGGGGCCGACCGCTGGCAACCGCGAACGATCGGCGCGTGTCATGACACGTCCACCGGCTCAGAACCCGGCAGCGCGAGCGCACCCTGACCGCGCGGCACAACACTGAGCAGCACACGCCGATCCAGGCACAGCATCCGCGCTGCGGATCGCATGGCCGCCCCGTCGACGGCCCGGTAACGCTCGAGGTCCGCGGAAAAGTAGCCGGGGTCGCCGCGAAAGACGTTGTAGGCGTTCAACTGATCGGACTTCCCGCCG
>CANJYC010000102.1 GCA_947478985.1 Acidobacteriota bacterium
GGTGTCCAGGTCCAGCAGATGATCACCGGCGGACAGGAAGTCATCATCGGCGCGGTGACCGACCAGTCCTTCGGCAAGCTCGTGGCCTTCGGCCTGGGCGGCGTGCTGGTTGAAGTGCTCAAGGACATCACGTTCCGTCTGGCGCCTGCGACCCGCGACGACGCTCTCTCGATGCTCGACGGCATTGCCGCGGCCGAGATCCTCAAGGGCGTGCGCGGCGCCGACCCGGTCAATCGTGACGCGCTGGCGGACATGATCAAGAACGTGTCGCAGCTCATCGCCGACTTCCCGGAAATCTCGGAGATGGACCTGAACCCCGTCTTCGCCAGCAAGAGCGGCGCGATTGCCGCCGATGTGCGTATCGTGGTCGACTTCGCCCCGGCTCAGCCGCGCTTCCGGCCGAAGCACGACGACATCGTGCGCGACATGAACCGGATCATGAAGCCGAACGCCGTTGCCGTGATCGGCGCCTCGTCCGAGGACGGGAAGATCGGCAACTCGGTCATGAAGAACCTGATCAACGGCGGCTACAAGGGGAAGATCTACCCGATCAACCCGTCGGCCCCGGAGATCATGGGACTCAAGGCCTACAAGAGCGTCAAGGACGTGCCCGGTGATATCGACGTGGCCGTCTTCGCCATTCCGGCCAAGTTCGTGGCCGGGGCGCTCGTCGAGGTCGGCGAGAAGAAGATCGCCGGTGCGATTCTGATTCCGTCCGGGTTTGCCGAGACCGGCAACCACGAAGGGCAGGAAGAGATTGCCGCGATCGGGCGCAAGTACGGCGTCCGCCTGATGGGGCCGAACATCTACGGCTTCTACTACACGCCCTCGAATCTGTGCGCGACCTTCTGCACGGCCTACGACGTCAAGGGCGGCGCCGCGCTGTCGTCGCAGTCGGGCGGCATCGGCATGGCCATCATCGGATTCTCGCGCTCGGCGAAGATGGGTGTCTCGGCCATCGTCGGCCTCGGCAATAAGTCGGACATCGATGAGGACGATCTGCTCACGTTCTTCGAGCAGGACGACAACACGAAGATCATCGCGCAGCACTGCGAGGACCTGAAGGACGGCCGCGCCTTCGCCGAAGTGGCCAAGCGCGTCTCGAAGAAGAAGCCGGTCGTCGTGCTCAAGGCGGGTCGTACCGCGATGGGCGCGCGTGCCGCCAGTTCCCACACCGGTGCGCTGGCCGGCAACGACAAGATCTACGAGGACGTGCTCAAGCAGTCGGGCGTCATCCGCGCCCGGTCGCTCCGCGACCTGCTCGAGTTCGCGCGCGGCATTCCGGTGCTGCCGACGCCGAAGGGCGAGAACGTCGTCATCATCACCGGCGCCGGCGGTTCAGGCGTGCTTCTCTCGGACGCCGTCGTCGACAACGGCCTGTCCCTGATGGCCATGCCGGCTGACCTTGATGCCGCCTTCCGCAAGTTCATCCCGCCATTTGGTGCGGCGGGCAACCCGGTCGACATCACGGGCGGCGAGCCACCGAAGACGTACCAGAACACGGTGCGGCTGGGCCTCGAGGATCCGCGCATCCACTCCCTCATCCTCGGTTACTGGCACACGATCGTCACGCCGCCGATGGTGTTCGCCAAGACGATGGTCGAGGTGGTGGAGGAGATGAAGGCGAAGGGCATTCACAAGCCCATCGTCGCGTCACTGGCCGGCGACGTTGAGGTGGAAGAGGCATCGGAATACCTGTTCGCGCACGGGATCCCGGCGTACCCCTACTCGACCGAGATTCCGGTGGCCGTGCTTGGCGCCAAGTACAAGTGGGCCCGCGGGGCCGGCCTGATCTAAGCCCTCCCGTCGAGGGCGTCACAGCGGACGTTCACAGCCGGCGATCACAAGGGTGGTCGCCGGCTGTTTCTGCGTACACCGTCACTGAACACGAGTTGCGTCCTTGCCTGCCACGGTGAAAGAACTGCAACTTCGGTTCTAATAGGGCGGGAATGAGCCTCGTTCTGCGCACAACGTGATCGCTCGATCTGCCGCTGCGGCCTTACTTTTGTGGGCGATCGTCACCAGCGCGTGCAGCGGAGAACCACCCGCGGCTCCGACGAAGGTCGTGTCGGGCGCGGTGGTGACGTTGCCGATCGTCGACGTGCCACCAGACATACCGCCCTACAACCGGGACCAGTGGCGGCATTGGATTGACGCCGACCATGACTGCCAGGACACCCGAGCCGAAGTACTCATTGAGGAAAGCCTGAGCCCTGTGCTGTTTCGCGACAGCCGCCACTGCGTCGTGGGCACCGGCAGCTGGACAGATCGATACACGGGCATCGCGTGGCACCGCGCGTCTGACCTCGACGTCGACCACCTCGTGCCGCTGGCAAACGCTCATCGCTCCGGCGGGTGGCGGTGGCCGGCGGCAGAGAAAGAGCGCTACGCCAACGACCTCACGGACTCCTGGCAGTTGGTGGCCGTCGGCGCCTCCGTCAACCGGTCCAAGGGCGATGAGGGACCAGAGGCCTGGCGGCCACCAAGCCGTGATGCGTGGTGCGGCTATGCCTCCGCCTGGGTCCGCATCAAGCGGCGCTGGGGCCTTTCGGCGACCACCGAAGAGTGGCAGGCGCTAGGTGAGATGCTGGCTGGCTGCTGAGCGACGCATCGCCGGTTTGCACGCGGTGCAAACGAACGGCAGGCCGCGAGGGCGGAAAAGAAAGGATGGTGGACCTGACCGGGATCGAACCGGTGACCTCCTGAATGCCATTCAGGCGCGCTCCCAACTGCGCTACAGGCCCTTTCGTCGTCTTCCGAACACACAATATTAACACGGCCGCCGGGTGACCTCCGCTGTCACCGGGGCCGGCTATACCTTTATCGGTGACGTCTTGAAGGATTACGGCGTCTGACTGGCGCCGGCGGTGCGCCGGTGGGCCAGGGTGAGCCACTCCGCAAGCTGATGGGCCGCTTCGCCAGGACTGGCGCCGTAGAAGGGCATCATCGCCGTGGGCATCCCGGCCATCCGTTGCAGCTGGGCTCGCCACCGGTTGCTGACGGGCGTGACCTCGATCTGGTACACGCGGCCGCCGATGATTTCCTCGAAGTGATGAACTGTCACGTCTGTGTCGTTTGTATGAAGCGGGAAGCGAGTCCGATTCTACGCTCACGCGTCGTGCGATCAAGCGAAGCGAGGCGCGAAGGTGTCGAAACTCGGCGTGTTACAGCGCGTGCGCTCTCGCAATCGCCGGCGAGAAATATTTTCATTGTCAGGTTCTCCACAGCTTTTGCACCAGCTGTCCACAGCTTTTCCACATTCGTGCCGCGATGAGGGCGCGAAGCGGAGAGATACAATGACCGCCCGGACCGATTGATGCCGAAGATTGTCATTGCCGTCATCGCCGCGCTGCTGATCTCGACCGTCGCCGAGGCGGCAGCCGATGCGACGCTGTTCCGGCTCTACCTCGCCGACGGATCGAGCGTGGTCAGCTTCGGCGAGTTCGCGCGGGTCGCCGATCGCGTTGTGTTTTCGATGCCAATCGGCGGACCGGTCGACCAGCCGCGACTCCAGGTGGTCACGCTGCCGGTCGCCGCGGTCGACTGGAGCCGTACCGACCGCTACGCCGATTCCGCGCGCTACCAGCGCTACGCCGATACGCGGGGTGAAGACGACTTCCTTCAGCTGACCAGCGAGGTGGCGCGGGTGCTGAACGGGATCGCGACCACCACCGACCGCACACGCGCGCTCGCCTATGCCGAACAGGCGCGACGCTCACTGGCCGACTGGCCCGGTTCGCACTATGGCTATCGCCAGCGCGACGTCCGGGAAGTGGTCAGCCTGATCGACGAGTCCATTTCCGATCTGCGTGCCTCGCTCGGTATCAGCAGCTTCAATGTCGCGCTGGTCGCCATACCTGCCGAAGCGCCACGCGAGCCGCTGCTGGGCATGCCTGGTGTCCGCGAACAGTTCGACCAGATGCTGCACGTATCGGGTTACGCCAATCCGGCCGAGCGCATCGCCCTGCTCCGGGCGGCCGTCCGGCTGCTCGGTGAGGCGGATTCCGCGACGCTGGGTTCCGATGTGGCTGGGCTGCGGCGCAACGTGGAAGGACAGATTCGCGAGGAGGAACGGCTCGACTCCCGCTACGGTGAGCTCTCGACCCGAATGATGGCGGTCGCGACGCGCGCCGCGGCCGGCGCGCGCACCCGAGATATCGAGCGCGTGCTCGACCAGATCCCACGCGAGGATGAGCGGCTGGGGCGCCGGAGGCCGGATGCCGTCGACGCGTTGCTGATATCAGTGCGGGGGCAGCTCGACGCGGCGCGGCGGCTGCGTCTGATGCGTGACCAATGGACCATCCGGCGCGCGCTCTATCGCGACTACGAGCGCACCGTCGGCGCGCAGCTCCTGCAGCTGGTGAAGTCGCAACCGGCGCTCGAATCGATCCGTCGCCTCGACGGGCCATCGCCCGGAACCCTGATCAATCTGCGGGGCCGGTTATCCGGCGGGGCCGCGCGCCTGTCCCGTGTCCGGCCGCCGAACGACCTCGGCCAGACTCACGACATGCTCGTCAGCGCCTGGCGATTTGCCGAGACGGCGTTGAACGCGCGATACGACGCAATCCAGTCCGGCAACTTCGCGACCGCGCGCGAGGCATCGTCATCCGCTGCCGGGGCGCTGCTGATGTTGTCACGTGCGCAGCAGGAGATTCGTGCGTTGCTGGAGCCGCCGCGCCTGCGGTGATTACCCCCAGGACCACCCGGCTCGTTCGGGTGCCCGACCTGCGGGCCTTCCGCGGAGCCGTCGCCGCGCTGGCGTGCGAGGGGTCCCCGCTTGAGGTCGGCGATCGTCTCGTCATCGTTCCCACCCACGCCGCCGCCGCGCATCTGCTTCGCTCGATTGAGGGGCGGTCGGCGTCGAGCGGCACCGCGATCGCGCTCCCAGCCCTGACGACGTCCAGCGAGCTCACGACTCGTCTGGCTGAACGGTTGCCCCGCGTGCCGCCGCTGCTTACCGATGCTGAACGGGAAGCGCTGCTCGGCGTGGCCTGTCGGGTGGCCCGGGAGGAAGGCGTGGACCCGCCGTTCCGTCTGCGGCCCGGCCTCATCGCTGAGATCCTCCGCTTTTACGATGCCCTGCGCCGCAATCAGAAGGACGTGGCGACTTTCGAGCGGCTGGCGCTCGGCGCGCTCGAGCCAGGAGCGGCCATCGATCGTGGCGCAGAGCGTCTCGTCCGGCAGACGCGCTTTCTCGGGCGCGCGTTCCGCCACTTCGAGGAGCGCTGTGCCAACGCCGATGCCGGTGCCTACGATGAGCACACGCTTCGTGCCGAGCTGCTGGCCACGCCGGCGCCGCAGCCGTGGCGCCACGTGGTGGTGACAGTCCTCGACCGTGCGCGCGATCCGCATGGGCTGTGGCCGGTCGACTGGGATCTCCTGTCGCGGCTGCCAGGACTCGCGCGGCTCGACCTGGTCGTCACCGACCGCACGCTTGCCGGTGCCTTCCATGAGCGCATTCATCAACTGCTTCCCGGCATCGAGGAGACACGCGTCGAGCCCGTTGAGAGCGTCGGCCCTCCGCGGCTGCTGGTGCCGCCAACGGCCGGGCTCGCGCATGTGGCGCGCGACCGTGAAGAGGAGGTCGCCGGCTTCGCGCGATGGGTAAAACAGTCGGCGCGCACCGGCGAGATCGATGATCCGGAACGGGTGGCGCTGGTCGTCCGTCAGCCGCTGCCGTACGTCTATGTGGGGCGCGAGATCCTGCAGTCGGCGGGCATCCCCTGCCAGATGTTCGATGCGTTGCCGCTGGCAGGAGAGCCGTACGCGGCGGCGCTCGATCTGCTGATGTCGTTTGTGGGTTCCAACTTCGGCCGGGTGCCGGGTATTGCCCTGCTGTCCTCACCGCACCTGCGCGTGCACGGCGACACCAACGGTGGCGCGGGGGACCTCAAGGACGTGGCGGCGCTCGATCGCGCGCTCAGCGAGGCGGGCTACCTTGGCGAGCACGACGCGTTGATGCGCATCGTCAACGCGTGGCGGGCCGGTGATCGCGACCGGGGACTGCTGGTGCGCGCGAGTCGGGCTGGCGAGACGCTCGCGCGCATCGCGGGGGAACTCAGGCCACTTCGTAGGGCGGCGCCCGTTGCGGACCACCTGTCGGCCCTGCTGTCATTTCTCGAAACCTACGAGCACCTGCCCGGCCCGGACGACCCGTTGCGCGTTCGACAGCTGCGTGCACGCGCGGCCATCCTCGGGACCATGGGCGCCCTGCGTGACGCCTACCGGCGGTTTGACGCGGCGCCCGTGGAGTTTGATGAGGTAGCCGCCATGGTCCGCCGGTGGATCGACGCACAGACGTTCTCGCCGCGCACGGGAGACGCCGGCGTGCACGTCGTTGATGCCGAGAGCGCCAGATTCGGCGACTTCGATCACGTGCAGCTGGCCGGTCTCGTGGACGGCGAGTGGCCGGATCGCCCACGGCGCAACATCTTCTATTCGCCTGGCATCCTGCGCGATCTCGGCTGGACCGCAGAGTCCGAGCGTCTGGAGGGAGCACGCGCCAGCTTCACCGATCGGATGCGGCTCCCCGGCGCGCGCCTGCGAGTCTCGACCTTCAGCCTCGAGGACGATTCGGTCGTGGCCCCGTCGACGCTGCTCGACGA
>CANJYC010000103.1 GCA_947478985.1 Acidobacteriota bacterium
GCCGATGCCGGTCAGGAAGACATTCGAACTCGAGTAGTTCGAGCTGTACGGCGTGTAGAAGGTCCAGCCGGTGTCAACGCCGCCGGTCACCATGGCGAAGAGCGTGATGGCCATGCCGATGACGAAGACGTACCAGCTGATGAGGTTGATCTTCGGGAACGCCACGTCCTTCGCACCAATCATCAGGGGCAGAACGAAGTTCCCGAGAATCGCCGGCACCGCGGGAATCAGGACGAAGAACACCATCATGATGCCGTGCATCGTGAACAGCCGGTTGTAGGTGTCGGCCGCGACGAAATCGCCCTGCGGCGTCGCGAGCTCGATCCGGATGCCTGCGGCAAAGATGCCGCCGATGATGAACGCGAGCGTCACGACGCCCATGTACAGAAGGCCGATGCGCTTGTGATCCTTCGTCAGCAGCCACGACGCCACCGTGGTGCGGTGGTTCAGGTAGTTGACGCTTGGCAGCGCGGTATTAGTGGTTGTCATGATCCTGCCTTCACTGACCCTCGGCTCGCACCGGCGCCGCGCTGGCCTGTGGCGCCGCGACGCCGGCGGCCTGCTCGGCGGGCGGCATCGACTTGATGTACTCGATGAGACTCATGACGCCTTCTTCATTGATGAGTCCCTGGAACGTCGGCATCACCGGCTGGTAGCCGCTCCTCAGCTTCATGTGCGGGGTCAGGATCGATTCGCGCATGTAGCTTTCATCGGCGACGACCGTATCGCCGCTCGTCAGCTGTACCTGTGTGCCGAAGACGCCGCCAAGGGATGGCCCGCGGCCGGCCCCGTCAGGCAGGTGGCAGCTGATGCAGCCGAGCTGTTCGTAGAGTTGCTTGCCGCGCACGGTCATCGGCTGGCTCCCGCCGGTATTCAGCCAGGCCTGATAGGCCTCAGGCTCCATGACCGTGACCGAGCCAACCATGCCGGAGTGGTTGGTGCCGCAGTACTCGGCGCAGAACAGGTGGTAGGTGCCGGTCTTGGTCGGCATGAACCAGATTGCGCTGTAGCGACCGGGAATGGCATCGGCCTTCACACGGAACGCCGGAATGTAGAGGCTGTGCAGCACGTCTTCCGAGGTGAACGTGACCTTGACGGCCTGCCCCTTCGGCACATGGAGGTCGTTAATCTCGCCCTGGCCGCCGATGTGCTGGAAGCGCCACATCCACCGCTTGCCGGTGGCGTAGATTTCAACGGTCTGTGCTGGCGGCCGCACGATCTGGAAGTACACCACCGTGGCGTAGACGAAGATCCCCATCGCAACGATGAAGGGGATGAGCGACCAGCCGATTTCCATCGGGACCGATCCGGAAATCGGCGCACCGACTTTGAGGCCCGTGTCGTCGCGATACTTGATGGCGAAGTACACGACCAGGATGGTGACGACGATCGCGAAGAACGCGGTGACCGCGATCAGGAAAAAATACAGGTTGTCCACCTGGGGGGCCAGGGTGGATGCCTGTTCAGGGAAGAGTGGGATTCCAGGCTGCATAAGTATTCGACGCCTCAGGCGCGCCCGACCAGGGGCACGCGCGGTTCCCCGCCGGGCGTCGTTGGCGCGGTGGGTTTGCTGTCACGGCGGTACATCAGCAGGATGAAGCCCGCCATGAATGCGACCGTCAACACGCCCCCGATGCGTACGAGGTTCAGGACGATGACACCATAGCGACCCGCGGCCGGATCGTAGTGATAGCAATAGAGCAGCAGCTCGTCCATGACGGTGCCGATGCGCCCCTGGCCTGATTCAACCAGAGCCATCCGCAGTTCCTTCGGGGAGTACTCCACGCCGTAGAAGTAGCGTGACAGCCGCCCGTCCGGTGTCGCGACGAGCACCGCGCTCACGTGGGCGAACTGCTCGGTGGAGGCATCCCAACGGTAGTTGAAACCCGCGGCGGCGGTCGCACGCTTGATGGACGCCTCGCTCCCCGTCAGGAAATGCCAGGCACCGGCTGTGGCCTGCGCGCCCCAGTACTTGAGATGCGCCTGCTTCTTTTCCGCGGCGGCGGCCGGCGTGTCGCGCGGGTCGAAGCTGACCAGCACGACGTCAAAGTCCTTCCCCGCGGCAAACGGCACGGCCTTCAGGGAACTCGAGATCCCATTCATGACCTGCGTGCACAACATGGGGCACTGGTAGTACACGAAGGCGAGCAGGACCGGCTTCTGGCCAGTGAAATAGTCACCGAGCGCGACGGTGCGGCCCGTCTCGTCCGTGAACGGCGCGTCGAGCGGCAGTTGCGCGTTCAACTGCTGCTTGAACGTGACGTCCTTGAGCTGCGGCGGCAGCTCAGAGGCTGGCGTCCCCTGCTTCGGCTGATTGCCGTACTGCGCGCTGACACTGGCAAAGCTCAGCACGCAGAGCGCAAGGCTCACGGCACCAAGAACGCGTGCGCGTGTGTTCCGGGAAGCCATCCTCATTGCCTTCTGCGTTCCAACACTCGCCCGGCGCTCGCGTCCGTCGGAACCATGCCGGGCACTTCCGCCGGCGATGTGGCATCAACGGCCCGCGCCGGCAGACCGCGCTCGACCGTCAGTCGCATCGCATCCGCGATGGGAATGTGAACGGTGCCCTGGGCCTTGTTGTTCCAGCCGTAGTTGTTCAACAGATCAGCTTCCTGACGGCGGAAGTCGTAGATCTCGTTCGCGGGCGAGGCCTGCAGCCGCGGCAGCGGCGGCAGCTCAGGGGTTGCATCAGCGGCCAGCGGCGAGCGCAATTCCGCCTGAGCACCCTTCGCGGCCTGGGCGACGAGCGTGCGGTACAGCACGCCGATGCCGAGGTGCGTCAGGATCGCCAGCACCGCCAGCCAGAACATGAACCGGACGATGGTCCCCGTGTGGGCGTCGGTGTGCTCGTAGGTCGAACCCGCCGGCGTCGCGCCGTATTCGGGATCGGCCGGGTCGAACGCCGGATCGATCGGTCCGGCACCGTGACCGTGCGACATCAGTGCCCTCCCCCTGCCGTCTCCATCGATTCACGCAGGTATGGATCCCCGAACGCCAGCAGCGGCCGCTGGGCCAGCTGCGTGAAGAACATCCAGAGCCACACGCCACCGATGCCGAGCGGCGCCGCCAGGTCGAGCCAGTGCACGAAGAACAGGCTCTCGTGCTCGCCCGCCAGCATGTGCAGGTTCTGACCCGTAGACGCGAACTCGGGCGTCACCAGCATGAAGAGGTCCGTGTAGCGCATGAAGAGAATCCACGCGGCCACCCAGACGAGACGAGCGGGATTCCGCTTCCGGTCGCGCGACAGCAGCAGGAGCCATGGCACTGCGAAGTGAAAGACGATCAGGAACAGCGCCAGGTACTGCCAGCCATGATTGATGCGCGCGATGAAATACGGAATTTCCTCGAGCAGGTTCGCGGCGTAGGTGAGCAGGAACTGCGAGAAATTGAAATACGCCCACAGCATCACGAACGCGAACATCAGCTTGCCGAGGTCGTGGAAGTGGTGCGGCTTGAGCAGTCCCGACATCGGCTCGTCTTTGACGAGCAGCGTCGCGATGACGATGGTGAATGCGAGCGCCGACAGACCCTGTCCGCCGATCATCAGGAACCCGAAGAGCGTCGAGTACCAGTGCGGGTTGATCGACATCACCCAGTCGACGCCCGCAAGGGTGATCGTCAGCGCGTAGATGACCAGCCCGGCGCCGCTCACGCGCTGCAGCAGCATGTTGCCGCTCATGTCGCCTTCGTCCTGACGGCGGGACCACCGCGTCAGCGTCCAGGCCAGCGCAATCCAGCTGGCGAAGTAGACCAACGCGCGCGCAAGAAAGAATCCGGTGTTCTGATACGGCTGCCGGTGGCGCAGGACCTCGTCGGCCCGCACCAGATCGTCGTGCGTCCACGGGTAGAGCGTGGACATCCCGAGCACCACGGGCAGGAACAGCAGCGCCAGCAGCGGCAGCGTCCGGCTCGAGGCTTCCAGCACACGCCGGAACACGCCCCAAGTGCCACCGGTGAGGTGCTGGATCATGACCAGCGCCATCGACCCGAGCGCAATCCCGAGGAACAGCAGGTAGGCGATCAGCCAGGAGCGGAAGAATTGATCGCGATTGAGGACGAATCCGAGACCGCAGGCGGCCAGACCCACAAGGCCGACAACGAGGGCCTTCGAGCGATGGGCGGCGAGGTCCTGGGGTGCGGTGAGAACTGTGGTGTCCACGGTCAGCGCGCCTCCGGCGCCGCTTGAGGAAGAGAGCCCGAAGCCTCGGTGCCTGGTGCAGCGACCGGCCGGTCGAGATCCGCACGGCGGCTCTCGGGCACGTCGTTGACCGTCGCCCGCTGGCTCAGCTGCAGAGCCCGGATGTAGGCCGCGATCGCCCAGCGATCGACCACCGGCACCTGCGCCGCGTAGTCCTGCATGGCGCCGAATCCGTTGGTCATCACGTCGAAGTAGTAGCCGACCGGCGCCGTGCGCAGCCGCTCCTCGTGAAAGGACGGCGGTGCGCGGAAGCCGCGCTGCACGATCATGCCGTGGCCGGTGCCGCTGCGATCGTGGCACGGCGCGCAGAACACGTTGAAGCGCTCCTGCCCCCGCGCCATCACATCCGCGGTGACAGCCATCGGGAAGGTGTCGGCCAGCTGGCCGTTCACGCGCCCGAGATACAGGTGATCGTCCGCACGCAACAGACCGCGCGCGACCGTGTTCGGGACGAGCGGACGCGCGGACTGTCCGTTGGCGAAGAACGCACTCGCTTCGAGCGGGTCGTAGCGCGCGGCGTCATGCATGTCCTGCCGGCAGCCGGCCAGCAGCAGGCAGCCGAGGAGGATCCCTAACTTAAGGCGCAACTTCGGATACTCCTAGAGGGTGGAGGCCTTCGAGGAACTGCTGCGTCGCGTGGCGATCGAAACGCGGATCGATGGTTTCGATGCACAGGAAGAAACGGTCGCGTGACGCGCGCTCGAATGCCGGAACGTTGAACACCGGGTGGTACGGCTGCGGCAGCCCGTTGAGCGCCCACATGCCGACAAACGCGCTGAGCGCGGCGCCGAGCACGGTGGTCTCAAACGTCACCGGGATGAACTGAGGCCAGCTGTGAAATGGGCGGCCACCGATATTCATCGGGTACGCAATCACCGATGACCAGTATTCCAGGCTGTATCCGCCGATGCCGCCGCAGATGCCGCCGAGCAGCACCAGGAGCGGCAGCCGGGTCCGCTTGTAGCCGAGCGCCTCGTTGATCTCCTCGATCGGGATGGGGGAGTAGGCGTCCATGTTGCGGTAGCCGGCCAGGCGCGCGCGTTCGGCCGCGCGCACGAGGTCGCTCGGATTGTCGAACTCGGCCATCAGGCCGTAGAGCGTCGGGGTCTCGTCTATGTGCGACATCACCCTATCCGTGGTGCTGATCTGTCTTCAACTTCGCTTCCGGAACGATCGTGCGCATTTCAAACATGGCGATCGCCGGGAGGAAGCGGATGAAGAGGAAGAAGAGCGAGAGGAACAGACCGATCGTGCCGGCGAACATCGCAAAGTCCCACCGGGTCGGCGCATACATATCCCACGACGACGGCAGGAAGTCGCGGGAGAGACTGGTGACGATGATGACGAAGCGCTCGAGCCACATCCCAACGTTGACGAGCAGCGAGAGCACGAACAGCAGCGGAATGTTGTCGCGGACGCTGCGGAACCAGAACAGCTGGATCATGCACGCGTTGATCGCGATGAGCGACCAGTAGAAGAACGCGTACGGCCCGACCATCCGGTTGTACATCATGTAGGACTCGTACGGGTTGCCGCTGAACCAGGCGAAGAACGCCTCGTTCGCATACCCGTAGGCGACGATCATCCCAGTGGCCAGCATGACCTTGGTCATGTTGTGGATATGCCGCATCGTGATGAAGTCTTCCATGTGGTAGAACTTCCGAAGCGGAATCGCCAGCGTCATCACCATGGCGAAGCCGGAGTAGATCGCGCCGGCCACAAAGTACGGCGGGAAGATCGTGGCGTGCCAGCCCGGCAGCACCGACACCGCAAAGTCGAAGCTCACCACCGAGTGCACCGACAGCACGAGCGGTGTGGAGATACCCGCCAGCAGCAGATAGGCCGTCTCGTACCGCTGCCAGTGCTTGGCCGAACCGCGCCAGCCGAGCGAGAGCATCCCGAAAATCCTGCGGGCGGCCGGGGACTTGGCGGTGTCGCGCAGCGTCGCCATGTCGGGCACCAGCCCGGTGAACCAGAAGAGCGCCGACACCGTGCCGTAGGTCGAGACGGCGAACACGTCCCAGATCAGCGGGCTGCGGAACTGCGGCCAGAGCCCCATGGTGTTGGGATAGGGAAAGAGCCAGTAGGCGGCCAGCCACGGGCGGCCGGTGTGGAGCAGCGGGAACATCGCCGCGCAGGCCACGGCGAACAAGGTCATCGCCTCGGCAAAGCGGTTGATCGAGGTGCGCCACTGCTGGCGGAACAGCAGCAGGATCGCCGAGATCAGCGTGCCGGCGTGGCCGATGCCGATCCACCAGACGAAGTTGATGATGTCGAACGCCCAGCCGACCGGGATGTTGTTGCCCCAGATGCCAATGCCGGTCATCAGCAATTTGGCGATCGTGATGTTCAACAGCATCAGCAGCAGAAAGCCGATGCCGAA
>CANJYC010000104.1 GCA_947478985.1 Acidobacteriota bacterium
AGCGAGGTGACGACGGCCACGTCGTTCTTCTTCGTGGCCGCCGTTGGCGGCCGGGTCTTATAGGTATCCAACAGGTCCAGCGACAGCTCCACGCGATTGGAGATCCGCGTGGCCAGGCCCGCCGAGACGTTATACATGCTGTCCGCAAATTGATCCGTCTTCCAGAGTCCCGTCGCGGCGTGCTTGATCGAGGCGGTCGTCGTCAGCTGATGTGTCAACGTCTCACCGGCCGTGATCGCCCCGCTTCTTCGCACGTCGCCCACCGGATTCTTCTCCCAGATGACGCCGACGCCCGCATCCACCGCGAACTTGGTCAGATCGGTGTTGACGACCTTAAGGCCGAGACCGGCGGTCGGCGCGACGATGTAGTCGATCAGCTTGAAGGTGTCCCGCAGATAGTCCACTTGTCCGAATAGAAACGTCCGCTCTGACAGCGTGCTCTGATCGCGATACGCGAGCGATGTCCGGTTGACGGTGTCGACGCCCTCCTGCCGGCCACGCAGGTAGTGGCCGGCCCACTTCATGACGTGTCGGGGCGTCGGCGTCCGCATCACGTCGAACGTGACGTTATAGCTGACGGTGTCGCTGTTGCCGCGTGTCAGCGACAGGCCGGCACCCGCGGTGCCGGCCCATGTGTTGGGCGACGTGGCCGGCTGTTGGGCGCCGGCCACCGTCGACATAAGCGCTGCAGCCAGGGCGAACGCCGAAATCCGTGCACGGCGTGTATTCACGGCTCTCGTAAGCATCGGGTTCATGACTGTTCGAGTCCTATTTGAAGAGATACTTCAGCCCGGCCCAGGCCTGGTAGTTGACGTCGGGATCGCTCAAGCGATCGAACAGTTGCCGCCATTCGCCAACGAGCAGCAACTGGTGCTTGCGCGCCTCGTTCCGCCACACCGGAACGCCCGCCGTCGCGAGCCAGCCCGGCGTGAAGATGTCGCGGTGCGTCAGGTCCCAGAACGTCAGGCCAGTGCCGAGGTAGGGACCCCGCGCGAACACGTAGTCGATCTCGGCGTCGCCGAACAGACTCGTCCGATCCGCTTCATCCACATTCACCGCCAGGCCAATTGCCGGTGCGAACGTCCAATGATCGGTCACCTTCAGGGCCACGCCTCCCTTCACGCCGAACAGCGGGTCACCAAACGCGCGCACCGGATTGGTGAGAAGTCCAACACCAGCCGGGTCGGTATCGTCGTACTGGCGCTGCTGCTTGCCGACGAGTCCGGCGATGAAGGGGCGGACGCGGAGGTCGCGCGCCTCTGCCGCCAGTCGCGCGAGCTCGGCCTGGCGTTCCGCTTCAAGGCGCGCAGCCTCGGCTCGTGCCGCTTCAGCCCGTGCCGCCTCGACCCGCGCGGCTTCCGCCCTGGCGGCTTCGGCCTGGCGCGCCGCCTCCGCCAGGCGTGCCGCCTCGGCTCGTGCAGCTTCCGCCCGAGCGGCCTCCACCCGTGCGGCCTCAACTCGCGCGGCCTCTGCACGCGCGGCGGCTTCGACCCGCGCCACTTCAGCCCGGCGCGCCGCCTCGCGGCTCGGCTCGCGGCGGACCAGCGACAGGTTGCCGCAGATCTGGGGGACGAAGAACGTGTAGGTCTCGTTCAGGTCATCGATCATGAACTCGAATCCGTCGAGCGGACGACGCCCGTCCCAGCGAAGGTTTCGCGTGACGTTGGGGCCTCGGCGTCGAAGCGCCATCCACTCCATCGTCGTGCCCTGGGCCAACGTGCTCACGGTCACCTGCCCTTCGGCCAGGACGCTTTGCACCTGCGCCGCCAACGAGGGCAGACCCGCCCGTTCGAGCACAGTAGCGAGGTCGCGTTGAATCGCCGGCCGCGCCATCGAACGCTTCAGGGCGGCAATGTCGCGAACGGGCGCGGTGAATCGGGTCGGGCCGCCGAGCACCCTGACGGAGTGCACCGGCGGGGGCTGCTGTGCCCGCGCAACGGATGCACAGAGAACAAGCGCCACGACGCACAGGCTGATGAACGCGGTGGCTCGGATGGATGAACGACAGAGCATCTGCAGAATCTCCGAAAAGAGGTGGTGCGCAAGGGTGGCGCGCGATCCCGGTTCACGCTCTCGAATGAACAGGGTGATGACTCAGATTATGAGCGATCTCTGTCGTCCGCGAGGACGCGCGTAGTAGTAGCCCGCATCCTCGTCAATCGACACCGGAGAGTCGAAGAGTTCTCCGAGGCGACTCGCGGTAAGAACATCACGTTTCGGGCCGTCGGCCATCACTCGCCCCTGCGTGAGCAGGATGACGCGTCCGATCTCCGGGATGATTTCCTCCACATGATGCGTCACGAGGATGATCGTCGTGCCGCCACGGGCAATCTCGCGGACGCGTTCCATGAAGTCGTGACGCGCGGCGAGGTCGAGGCTCGTGGTCGGCTCATCGAGGATGAGCGCGCGAGGGGCGGCAACCAGCGCGCGGGCCAGCAGCACGCGGCGCGCTTCGCCGCTCGACATCGCGTCGAGCCACCGCGGGGCCAGATGCGTCGCCCCCATCAGGGCCAGCGCCTCGGTGGCCCTGGCACGCATCTCCGGGGTAATCACGCCGTAACGCAGGATGCCGCGAGACGCCAGGAAGCCCGAGAGCACTGCCGCTTCGCCCGTCACACGCCCTTCGCTGTTGCCGGAGACGAATCGCCGGTGAAGTTCCTCCGAGACGATGCCGAGCTGCGAGCGCAGGTCGAACACGTCCCACCGGTCGCTGCCGAACACCCGAATCGGTGCCGGGGCGCCATCCTCGGGTGCCAGCGGACGTTCGTCGTGGGTCAGGAGTCTGGTGAGGAACGACTTTCCTGCCCCGTTCGGCCCGACAATCGCAGTGTGTTCGCCCTGGGCAACGGTGAGCGTGAGCCGGTCGAGAATCCGCCGGTCGTCCTTCATCACGGTCGCGCCAGTCAGCTCAAGGATCGGCTCTGATGTTTGAATCAACTCCATTACAGTAGTACAGTTCGCGCGGTCTTTCAGGAGGATTTCAATGAACCGTTTTTCCCTCGCCGGTGCGGCACTGCTGCTGTCCACGGCATCACTGCTGGCACAGCAGGCGCCCCCGCCGGCGCCGCCGGCGCCGACAACGCTCACGCCCGCACAGCTGGCCATCAAGGCCACGGCCCAGAACGTCCCGGAGATCCCGTACAAGCACGGAGGGGACTTCATCAAGCTCCCGCCGAATCTCTACCTCGGAGAGTCGGTCGGCGTGGCGAGGAACTCGAAGAGCGAGATCTTCATCTTCACGCGCAACGGCGAAGGGGCACGGCTGCTGAAGTTCGACAAGGACGGTAAGTTCATGCGCGAGATTGGACGAGGCTCCTATGCCTTCGCCATGGCGCACGCCGTTCGCGTCGACGCGCAGGACTTCATCTGGACGGTCGATGAGGGGACCAACACGATCGTCAAGTGGAGCCCGGAAGGCCGCCCCGTGATGATCATCGGTCGCCGCCACGAGCCGATCGAAGGGACGATTTCCTCCGGGTTGCCCCTTCCGCCGGCCGCCCCATATAACTTCAACCGTCCGACGGATATCGCCTGGGACGCTGCCGGCAATATCTTCGTGTCCGACGGCTACAACAACGGACGCGTCGTGAAATACAACAAGGACGGGCGCTTCATCAAGTCGTACGGCACCCGCGGCCGTGAGGCGGGCCAGTTCAATACCGCGCACGGCATCCAGGTCGATGCGGCCGGCAACGTGTACGCGGCAGACCGGAACAACGGCCGTATTCAGGTGCTCGACAACGACCTGAACCCGAAAGCGATGTACACCAACGTGGGCCGCCCGTGGTCACTCTGCATCACGAACGGACCTCACCAGTACCTGTACAGCTCCAACTCGAACCCGGATACCAACAACTCCGAGACGGCTGCGGTGTCAGGCGAAATCTACAAGATGGAGCTCGACGGCCGCATCATCGGCAAGTTCGGCCACGCGGGCAAGCAGCTTGGGGAGTTCTCCACGACGCACGCCATTGACTGCCGCAACGAGAACGAGCTGCTCATCGGGGAAATCATCTCCTGGCGCATCCAGAAGATCTTCCTGCAGCCGACTCCGTCCACCACGACGAGCTCGCGCTAACCGCGCCACAGAGAAAGGAGTATTCCCATGAAGCGTCATTTTTCAAGCGCCCTCGTCGCCCTGCTGCTGTCGGCCGGGATGGCCGTGTTCGCGCAGACGGCCCCGCCAGCCGCTCCGGCCCCGGCCCTGATCCCGGTTGCGTCGAACGTGCCGGAGATTCCGTATGACTCCGTCCCGAACCCGCTGAAGATTCCGGACGACATCTACTTCGGCGAAACCGTCGGCGTGGCCACGAACTCGAAGGGCAACATCTTCATCTACACCCGCACGGGCGCGCCCATGGTCACCATTGCCACCGAGCGCACCTTCTGGCGTGGCAACGGCGGCTCGCGACTGTTCGAGTTTGATCCGACCGGCAAATTCATCCGCGAAATCGGCCAGGGGCTCTACGGCTTCCTGTCCGCCCACGTCGTCCGCATCGATGCCCAGGACAACATCTGGGCGGTGGACGAGGGTGCCAGCGTGGTCATCAAGTTCAACCCGGAAGGGCGAGTGGTGATGATCCTGGGCCGCAAGCCCGAGGAGATCACGGTGCCCGGCGGTCCGGCCCGCGAGGGTGGCCCGGCTCCGCAGCGTGACGTCGACCCGAATGCGCCTCCCGGCACGGGCGTGCGCGGCGACCTCTTCGTCCGCCCGACCGACGTGGCGTGGGATGCCGCCGGCAACATCTTCGTGGCCGACGGCTACGGCAACTCGCGCGTCGCCAAGTTCGACAAGAACGGTCGCTTCCTGAAGTCGTTCGGCTCACGGGGGACCGGACCCGGCCAGTTCAACCTGCTGCACACGATGGCCACCGACGCGCAGGGCAACGTCTACGTCGGGGATCGCAACAACCGGCGGATCCAGGTGTTCGACAACGAGGGCACGTTCAAGACGATGTTCACGAACGTCGGCTCACCGTGGGCGATCTGCATCACCCCCGGACCGCACCAGTATCTCTACACCTCGAACTCCAACAACACGGGAGACCTGGAGAACGGGGAGATCTACAAGATGGAGCTCGACGGCCGCATCGTGGGCAAGTTCGGCCACGCGGGCCATCTGCTGAAGGAATTCGGGTCGACCCACGAGATTGACTGCCGCAAGGAGAACGAACTCCTGATCGGCGAGGTGATCAACTGGCGGATGCAGAAGATTCTGCTGAAGCCGTCGATGGGCACCAAGTAGCACCGCGATCGACACCGCGATGGCGAGGGAGCAGTCCCGCGCCATCGCGGTCCCGCCTCTTCGCTCACCTCTACGTTTCGGCTGGCCCCTCGGAAAACTCGCGGGCCAGCGCCACCCACTCTCCCTGCGGCGCCAGCTGCTGATACGCCTTCCAGTGACGGCGTGCCTCCGCCGACTGTCCGTGCTTTTCGAGCGTCACCGCCAGGTAGAAGTGCGCGTCAGCGAAGGCCGGATTGAGGCGCAGCGCCTCCCGATAGCACCGCTGTGCTTCGGGAAAGCGCGCGAGATCGTGAAAGATGTTTCCGAGGTTGAAGTGGGCCTCGTAGATATCCGGATCGAGCGCGATGGCGCGCTCGTAGAGCGCCTGCGCCTCCGCGATTTCGTTGGAGCTGTAGTGGAGGTTCGCCAGGTTGATCAGCGCCGGCACCAGATAGGGATCGACTTCGAGCGCCCGGCGATAGATGCCCGAGGCCGCGCCGATATTGTCGGGGTCGCCGTCATCCAGCTCTGAGGCCGCGTGAAAGTACGCCTCCGCCGTCGACACCTCTTCTGCCGGCTGAGGATCCATCAGCACGGCCATCGGGGGCGCTTCACGCCGTGTCAGCCGAAGCACCTTGGCCACGCGTGCGTCGATCCGGAAATCGAAGGCGAGCTGCCCGTCGCGTGCGGCGAGCAGGGACCGCAGCACAGCCCGAAAGTTTGCACCCGCCGCCAGCTGTGCATCGGCATCGCGGATGAGGGCGAGGTCGTGGAACGTATAGAGACGCTCACCGTGCGCGCCCTTCTCCGGGCGCACTACACCCCACTTCTCCAGGTAGCGTAAGTGATCCTCGCGCACCTGCTTGTGGCGATCGAGCACCTGGCGCCGCGAGATCGAAGCTGAACCTGTCGACGACACGTGGACTCACTATAATCCAGTCGTGTTCATCGCAGGCGACGTCGGCGGAACCGACACACGACTCGGCGTGTATGCACCGGCCGAGGGACGGCCACGTGAAGTCTTCTCGCGCGCATACGACTCGCACGCGTACGCCAGCTTCACCGACATCCTCGAGACTTTCCTGCGTGACGTCGGCGGTCCGTTCACGATTGACGCCGCGGCCATCGGCGTCGCGGGGCCGGTCGTCGCGGGACACGCCACGCTCACCAACGTCACGTGGGACGTCAGTGCCGCCGTCATCGCCCGGTTCCTCGGCACGGTGCGGGTGCGCCTGCTGAACGATCTGGAGGCACTGGCCGGCAGCGTTGAAGTGCTGACGCCTGACGAGGTGGTCGTGCTGCAGGCAGGCGTTGTCCGCGCAGACGGCCACGGCGCGGTCATCGCCTCAGGGACCGG
>CANJYC010000105.1 GCA_947478985.1 Acidobacteriota bacterium
CGATGAAGCCGAACTCGTTGATCCGCGCGTAGCACGAGAGGGACGAGATGAGACCGATGTTCGGTCCTTCCGGCGTCTCAATCGGGCAGATGCGGCCGTAGTGCGTGGGATGCACGTCGCGAACCTCGAAGCCCGCGCGCTCTCGTGACAGACCGCCCGGCCCGAGGGCGGAGAGACGCCGCTTGTGCGTAATCTCCGAGAGCGGGTTTGTCTGGTCCATGAACTGCGAGAGCTGCGACGACCCGAAGAATTCGCGAATCGCGGCCATGACCGGCTTCGCGTTAATCAGGTCGTGCGGCATCGCCGTCGCCATTTCCTGGTACACCGACATCTTTTCCTTGATCGCGCGCTCCATGCGGACCAGGCCGATGCGGAACTGGTTCTCCAGAAGCTCACCGACCGAGCGGACGCGGCGGTTACCCAGGTGATCGATGTCGTCGACGTTCTGCGGATTCTTCCGCAGCTTGAGCTGGTACTTCAGCACCTCGTAGAAATCCTGCGGGTGCAGAATCTTCTCGTCGAGGGGCGTCTTCAATCCCAGCTTCGTGTTGAGCTTGAGCCGGCCCACACGCGAGAAGTCGTACTTCTGGGGGTTGAAGAACATGTTCTCGAAGAGCGACCGCGAGCTGTCGAGCGTCGGCGGATCGCCCGGGCGCAGGCGGCGGTAGATTTCGATCAGCGCCTCTTCGTGGGTGCGGATCGGATCCTTCTTCAGCGTCTGGCCGATGATCGGACCGACGTCGTCGCGATCCGGGAAGAAGACCTCGACCTTGTCGACGTTCTTCTCCTGCGCCATCGAGATGACGCGCGGCGTCAGCTCCTCGTTGGCCTCGAGGATGACCTCGCCCGTTTCCGGATCGATGATGTCGGCGGCGGCCATCGCGCCTTCAAGCGCCTCGTCCACGACCGGAATCGCCTCGATGCCGGCCTTGCGCAGGGCCGCAATCGCATTGCTGCTGATCTTCTTGCCCCCCTGCACCGAGAAGTCCCCGGCCTTGATGTCACCGGCAGCGCGCAGCCCGACGAGGCTGTCACTGACCGCCCACATCAGGGATGAGCCCTGGTTGAGGAAGATGCGGTCAAGGGTGTAGAACGTCCGGATGATCTCGTCGGCGCCGCGCAGCCCGAGGGCGCGCAAGAACACCGAGGCGAGGAACTTCCGCTTGCGGTCAATGCGGACGTAGAGCAGGTTCTTCTGGTCGAACTCGAACTCCACCCAGGAACCGCGGTACGGGATGATCTGTGCAACGTAGAGCGTCTTGTCTTCCGAGTGGAAGAACGCGCCCGGCGAGCGGTGCAGCTGGCTGACGATGACACGCTCAGTGCCGTTGATGATGAAGGTGCCGTTGTCCGTCATCAGCGGGATGTCGCCGAAGTAGACCTCCTGCTCCTTGATGTCACGGATGGTCTTGACGCCGGTCTCGGGGTCCTTGTTCCAGACGACGAGACGGATCGTGACCTTGAGCGGCACGGCGTACGTCATGCCGCGCTCCTGGCACTCATCGACGTCGTACTTCAGCTTCATCGCGACGGTGTGGCCGCAGATGTCACAGACGTCGCCGCGCGCCTGATTATCGATGCCGCAGCGCGGGCACAGGACGTGGTGATCGCCGAGCGGATCGGCGATGAGCGTCGCCCCGCAGCTCTTGCACGGCTTCCGCAGGTGGTGCAGCCCCGCGAGCTTGCCGCACTTGCACTCCCAATTCCCGATGGAATACTCGATAAACTCGAGTGAGGAGTTCTCGCGGAAATCGCTGATCGGGAAGACCGACTTGAACACCGACTGCAGACCGGCGTCCTCGCGCTCCGCGGGGAGGCGGTTCATCTGCAGGAAGCGTTCGTACGACTTCCGCTGGATCTCGATGAGGTTCGGAATGGGAACCGTCGTCTTGATCTTCGAGAAGTCCTTGCGTTCGCGGTAGACGTTCTTGGGCAGGCTGTACATCGGTGACTGATCCTCGAGGATCGGAAGTCGAAAAAAAGGCTGCGGGGACGGGTCGCAGAACGACCCGTCCCCTTATGACGCTCGCGGAGGCCGAAAGGACTCCGTCTTGCAAGCGGGCCTGATGGGGCCCGCCTTGACTAGACGATGGAGACCTTCGCGCCGACCTCTTCGAACTTCTTCTTGATCGCCTCAGCCTCGTCCTTGTTCACGCCTTCCTTCAGGGGCTTGGGCGCGCTCTCGACGAGGTCCTTCGCTTCCTTGAGGCCGAGCTGCGTGACCTCGCGGACCACCTTGATGACCTTGATCTTGTCAGCGCCGACTTCCGTCAGGTTGACGTTGAACTCGGTCTTCTCTTCGGCCGGAGCAGCCGCACCGGCTGCCGCACCGCCGCCGCCCGGCATCGCCATCGGCATCGCTGCCGCCGCGCTGACCCCGAGTTCGGTTTCAAGCGCCTTCACGAGCTGCGAGAGCTCGAGCACGCTGATGCCCTTGATGTAATCGACGACCTGCTGCTGATTCAAATCCGCCATGTGTGTGTCTCTCTCTCAAATGCGGGGCGCCTGTAGCCCCTACGTTAGTTAGTAGGGTCGGCTTACGCCGCGCCCGCTTCTGACTTCTTCTTTTCCGCCTGCACGAGCACCGACATCAGATCGCGCGGCACGGCAGACAACACCGTGACGAGCTGCTGCATCGGCGCCTGCAACACGTACAACAACTTTGCGTACAACTCCGGCTTGCCCGGCAGGCTGGCGAGGTCGTTGACCTCGGCCACCTTGATCGCGCGTCCCTGCACCACCGCCGCCTTGATCTTCAAGGTGATGGTCGGCGAGCTCTTCATGAACGTCGTCAACGCCTTCGCGAGCGCCACCGCGTCATCGGCGGTGTAGGCAATCGCGGTCGTGCCGACGAATTCGCTCTCGAGCGACTCGAACGCGGTGCCCTTGGTGGCCCGCTTCGCGATCGTGTTCTTGACGACCCGGTACTGCGCCTTGGCGCCGCGCAGCTGCCGGCGCAGCTCCGTGACGTCGGGCACATTGAGACCGCGGTAGTCGACGAGAACGGCAGTATCAGCCGACTTGAACGTCGACTGGAGGTCGAGGAGTGCCTGTTCTTTTTCCGCTCTGGTTACAGCCATCGCTTCCCCCTAGTGCTTCTGCCGCTCGTCGGTGTGGGCGGTGTCAACGGTGACGCCCGGCCCCATCGTGGAGGACACGGTGACTGATTTCAGGTACTTGCCCTTGGCGGCCGACGGCTTGGCCTTGACGACGCTGTCGAGGAGCGCATGAGCGTTGTCGATGAGGTTCTGCGTGTCGAAGGACGCCTTGCCGACCGGCGCGTGCACGATGCCGGTCTTGTCGACGCGGAACTCCACCTTGCCGGCCTTGATTTCCTTGATTGCCTGCGCGACGTTGGGCGTGACGGTACCGGTCTTCGGATTCGGCATCAGACCGCGCGGTCCGAGCACCTTGCCGAGGCGGCCAACGCCACGCATCATGTCCGGCGTCGCAACCACGGCGTCGAAGTCCATCCAGCCGGCGAGGATCTTCTCCACGATCTCGTCGCCGCCGACGAAATCCGCACCGGCGTCCAGGGCTTCCTTCTGCTTGTCAGCACCGGCGATCGCCAGCACTTTCTTGCTCTTGCCGAGACCGTGCGGCAGGACGACCGTGCCGCGCACCATCTGGTCCGCGTGCTTGGGATCCACGCCAAGTCGCATGGCCAGTTCCACCGTCTCGTCGAACTTGGCGTATTTCACCCGCTGAATCAGGGGAATCGCCTCCTCGAGCGTGTACGGTCGATCTTCGACCTGCGACGCAGCGGCCGTAAATTTCTTGCCGTGCTTTGCCATGTGCCTCCTTGTGGTGCCAGCGGAGCGTCGTGCTCCTCCCACTCTCCTACGTCAACGTCCGACTGCTGACCGGCGACGCGCCGGCCTGTCGGCAGCCCTTACCCGACTACAGCTATCCGACGACGCTATCCGATGACGTCGATGCCCATCGACCGGGCCGTGCCACGCACGGTCTTGATCGCAGACTCCATCGAATCGCAATTCAGATCCGGCATCTTCTGCTTCGCGATGTCCTCGACCTGCTTCGCCGTGACGGTGCCGACCTTATTGCGATTCGGCTCGGCCGACCCCTTCGCGAGGTTCGCAATCTTCTTCAACAACACCGACGCGGGCGGCGTCTTGGTGATGAAGCTGTAGCTGCGATCGGCATAGATGGTGACCACCACGGGGATGACCAGCCCTTCGTCCTTTGCCGTCTTCGCGTTGAAGTTCTTGCAGAAATCCATGATGTTCACGCCGTGCGGACCGAGCGCGGTCCCCACAGGCGGCGCGGGCGTCGCCTTGCCCGCGTTGATCTGCAACTTCACCATTGCCTGAACTTTTTTCGCCATGACCTAGATCTTCTCTACCTGCAGGAAATCGAGTTCGACCGGTGTCGCACGGCCAAAGATCGTCACCATGACCTTCAGCGTGTTCTTGTCGAGGTTGACCTCGTCGACCACGCCGTTGAAGCTGGTAAACGGTCCCTCATTGATGCGCACGTGGTCGCCCTTCTCGAACGTGTACTTCGGCTTCGGCTTCTCGGCAGCCGACTTCACCTGGTCGAGGATGTGCTCGACCTCCTCTTTGCTGAGGGGCGTCGGCTTGGTGCCCGCGCCGACGAAACCGGTGACCTTCGGCGTGTTCTTGACGACATGCCACGCGTTGTCGGACATGTTCATCTCGACCAGGATGTAGCCTGGGAAGAAGCGCCGTGCGCTCTTCACCTCGCGACCGCCCCGCTTCTCGACGATGTCCTCCGTCGGAATCAGCACTTCGCCGATGTCCGCCTGGAGACCGTACGCCGCCACGCGCTGGATCAGCGAATCCTTCACCTTGTTCTCAAAACCCGAGTAGGTGTGGACGATGTACCAGCTCTTCGTCGCGACGTCCGTCATGCCGCCGCACCAAACGCGCGGTAGAACGAGTTAATGACCCAGGTCAGCGCCAAATCGAGGCCCCACAGATACAACCCGAAGAAGGCCGCGGTCAGGATGACGACGAGCGTTGTGCCGTACACTTCGCGGCGCGAGGGCCACGTGACGCGGCTCATCTCGTTCCGAACCTCGGTCAGAAAGGTGCGGGCACTCTCCCACCAACCTCTCACACCCTCAGTCCGCACCGGCGCTGTTTTGACTTGCTCGAGCGTGCTCATAACTAATCTCAGTCAGGGAGGCGGGGACAGCCCCTCCACCCATCCACCGAACTCTGGCAGGTCAGGAGGGACTCGAACCCCCAGCCCTCGGTTTTGGAGACCGATGCTCTACCAATTGAGCTACTGACCTAACTCGTCCTACTTCGATTCCTTGTGCGGCTGATGCTTCCGACAGAAGCGGCAGAACTTGCTGAACTCCAGCCGCTCCGTGGTCTTCTTCTTGTTCTTGGTCGTGCTGTAGTTGCGGCGCTTACACTCGCCACACGCCAGATGAATGATGTCTCTCATGGTAGTTACTCGAGGATTTCCGAGATCGTGCCGGCGCCAACCGTACGACCTCCTTCGCGAATCGCGAACCGCGCGCCCTTTTCAAGCGCGACCGGCGTGTGCAGCGTCGCCGTGATCGGCGAGTTATCGCCCGGCATCACCATCTCGACGCCTTCCGGCAGCTGCAGCGACCCGGTCACATCCGTCGTCCGGATGTAGAACTGCGGCCGATACCCGTTGAAGAACGGCGTGTGACGCCCGCCCTCTTCCTTCGACAGGATGTACACCTCGCCCTTGAACTTCGTGTGCGGCTTGATCGTGCCCGGCTTCGCCAGCACCTGCCCGCGCTCCACGTCCGACTTCTCCACCCCGCGCAGCAGGATGCCGACGTTGTCGCCCGCCTGACCCGAGTCCAGCAGCTTCCGGAACATCTCGACGCCCGTGACGACCTTCTTCTCGGTCGGCTTGAAGCCCACGATCTCGATTTCCTCGCCCACCTTCACCGACCCGCGCTCGATACGCCCGGTCACCACCGTGCCACGGCCCGAAATCGAGAACACGTCCTCGATCGGCATCATGAACGGCTTGTCGATCTCGCGCTCCGGCAGCGGAATGTAGGTGTCCAGCGCGTCCATCAGCTTCACCAGCGACTCCACGCCCGCCGGGTCGCCGTTGATCGCGCCGAGCGCGCTCACCCGCACCACCGGCGTGTCGTCCCCGGGGAACCCGTAGCTCGTCAGCAGGTCCCGGACTTCCATCTCCACCAGGTCCAGCAGTTCCGGGTCGTCCACCGCGTCCACCTTGTTCAAGGCGACCACCAGATACGGCACGTTCACCTGCCGCGCCAGCAGCACGTGCTCTCGCGTCTGCGGCATCGGGCCGTCCACCGCGCTGACCACCAGGATCGCGCCGTCCATCTGCGCCGCACCCGTGATCATGTTCTTGATGTAATCCGCGTGCCCCGGGCAGTCCACGTGCGCGTAGTGCCGGTTCGCCGTCGCATACTCCACGTGACTCGACGCAATCGTCAGAATCTTCGTGTCGTCCCGGCGCCCCTGGGACTCGCTGGCCTTCGCCACCTCGTCATACGGCACGAACTTCGCCCA
>CANJYC010000106.1 GCA_947478985.1 Acidobacteriota bacterium
CCGCAGACCCAGGTGCCCTCGGAGATGCCGCGCATCAGATCGCGCGCCTTGTAGGTGTCCATCACCGCACCGTCGCGCACCGCCTTCGTCTTCCACTCACCGTCGTCGAGCACGGCGCGCATGAAATCGTCGGTCACCCGGACACTGTTGTTCGAGTTCTGGAAGAAGACCGAGCCGTAGGCGACGCCCGTGAACGAGCCGTCGTAGCCGGCGTCGATGAGCGCCCACGCCTTCTTCTCTTCCTCGACCTTGCAGTTGATGAACTCGAGGATGTCCGGGTGCTCGGCGTTGAGGATCACCATCTTCGCGGCGCGGCGCGTCTTGCCGCCCGACTTGATGACCCCGGCAAACGCGTCATACCCCTTCATGAAGGAGACCGGGCCGCTCGCCGTGCCGCCCCCCGCGAGCACTTCTCTCGACGAGCGGATCGCGGAGAGATTGCTGCCGGTGCCCGAGCCGAACTTGAAGAGCATCCCTTCGGTCCTGGCCAGCGTCAGGATCGAGTCCATCGTGTCCTGGACCGCGTTGATGAAGCAGGCGGAGCACTGCGGCGCCTTCTCGAAGCCGCAGTTGAACCAGACGGGGCTGTTGAATGCGGCCTTCTGATAGACCAGCAGGTGCTTCAGCTCGTGGCTGAAAGCCAGCAGCGCGTCGTCGTTGGCGAAGTACTTCTGCGCCTTCGCCCACATCGTGATGGTATCGACGACGCGGCCGATGAGCTGCTTGACCGAGCGCTCGCGTTCCGGCGTGTCGAGCTGCCCGCGGAAATACTTCGAGACGACGATATTGGTCGCCTGCTGCGACCAGAACTTCGGAATCTCGACATCGCGCTGTTCGAAGACGACCTTGCCGTTCTCGTTCCCGATCACCGCTGAGCGGGTTTCCCATTCGACCTCGTCGAACGGATCCACACCGGGCAGCGTGAAGTAACGGGAAAACTCGAGCCCCGGCGCCAACGACGCCTTCAGATCCACGCCCTTCTTGGCGCGCACCTGGGGATCGCTTGCTCCACTGGGGGATTGCGCAGCTTGACCGGTCGCGGCCGCCTCGCGGGCAGGGCCTCTTTCGTCCATGGGTTCCTCCGACATTTCTCTATGGGACGCACCGACCCCTGCGGTAGCGTCCAAATTCGTCTTGTAGCGCGCTCTCGAGATGACCTGGGGGAAAACGGGTCGGCCGGAATGCTGGGCGCTTCCTGCCTTCATAACCTCGTTTAGCGCCCGGTCAGAATGCGCCCCGCTCCTAGATGTTGTCAAGCGGGAAACCACAAGATGTAGTGACTTTATTATAGGGCACTCGCAATATGTTGCTGATTTTCAGCCACGGACTTTGTCGCCAGTAGGCCAGGACGGCTGTAGAATCAGCCCACCCGACCGCGCGCCACACGAGCCAGAAACCGACGTGTCCGAACCGATTTCCGCGCCACAGGCGCCACCAGAGGCGCCGCCCGCGCCCCCCCTCCCCGCCCCCGGCCTCCTCTTCCGCCCCCGACTCCTGGCCCTCGGCGAAATTCTGCTCTGCTCGGACCTGCCCACGCAGTTTGCGATCGGTGCGTTGCTCATCCTGCTGGGCTGGCGGCCGATCGCCAGAACGGGACAACTCTCGCTGCCGTTCGTGTTGACCATGTCGCTCGTCGACACGCTGGTGCTGATTGTGCTGATGGTGCTGCTCACCCGGGCACGTGGCGACAGCGTCCGCGACCTCTGGGCCGGTCGCCGCCCTCTCAAGCAGGAAGTGCGCCTGGGGCTGCTGCTCATTCCCCCGATCTTCCTGTTCGTCGTCCTGATCCTCAACGCGGTGCGACGCTGGCTGCCTGGTCTGCACAACGTGGAGACGAATCCGCTCGAGGCGCTCGCGGCCGGGGGCGCGGCCAATGCCGCGATGTTCGCGCTCGTCGCCATCTTCGCCGGCGGCGTACGGGAGGAGATGCAGCGCGCGTTCCTGCTGCGCCGCTTCGAGCAGCACCTTGGCGGCGCGCGAATAGGGGTGATTGTGCTGTCGGTTGCCTTCGGCCTCGGCCACTACGTCCAGGGATGGGACGCCGTCATCACCACCGGGACGCTTGGCGCCTTCTGGGCCCTCATCTACCTGTGGCGCGGCAGCAGCACTGCCGCGATCATCAGCCACGCGGGCTTCAACGCACTGGAAATCCTGCGCGTGGCCATCTGGGGGACGTAGGGGACCGCTCCTTCAGGGGCGTGGTGCGCGAAGAAGGGCGTACGCCTCCGCGATGTTCTTGTCCTTGGCCTGCGGGAAGTTCTGCCAGTCCTTGTATTTGTCGAGCGCCGGGCTCGCCTGAATCTGCTCCACCGTCTGGTTGGCGGCAATCCCGTCGCTGACGACCTTGATGAAATCCTGGAAGTATTCCCGGTACGTCACCACATCCGCCTTCGTCCCGATGTCACCGTGCCCGGGAATGGCGATGTCGAAGTTGATGGCTTCGACCGCGCGCATCGCCTTCACCCACTCTGGAAACGGTGCGGGACCGGCGATCACCGCCGAAAACCGCTTCTTCATCGTGATGAAGTCGACAAAGAACACCGCACGCTCGCGGGGGAAATAGAGCACGGCGGTATCGAGCGCGTGGTTGGGACCCGGGTCGATCATCTCCACGTTCGCGCCGCCAAGCGTGATGGTGCGGCGGTCGTGAAAGGTCGACTCAGGCATCCGAACGTCGGCGTATTGACCGGGCCGGCCCACGGCAGCCGCCTTCTTCACCTCTGCGGCGAAATTGTCGTGTGCCACGATCTCGGCCGTATCGTTCCAGACCTCAGCGCCGGAGGCGTGATCGAAATCGTGATGACTGTGGAGGACGAAGCGCACGAGTCGATTCGGGAAACGGGTCGCCAGTTCTCCCTTCAGCCAGGTCGAGAACTCGGCGTTAATGGGGTCGGCGAGCACGATGCCCTGAGGAGTCACCAGGAACACCGTGTTGTGCGTGTTCTCCGTCGCCATGTACAGGTCGCCTGTGACCTTGACGATCGAGCGCGTCGGCGGCGGCGCCTGACGGGCCGCCTGTTGTGCGGCGACGCCGGTAGCGACAAGCGCCATGACCGCGGCGATGACGATAGCTACTCCGGCGCGCACGCCTGACGCCGAGCCCCTCTGGAGCCGGAACCGCGTCAGCCCGACGGTGTCCGTGGTGCGTTTGCGTGTCAGGTCGCCAAGTTGCCATGCCATGGTCAGCTCCTTCAAATGTGTCATGTGAAGATCCATCGTGCGCCGATTCACCGCTTCCCACCCGACGAAAGTCGGCGGGCGCGGGCCGAGGACGGGTCAGGGCGCGGCGCGGCGGCCAGCAGGGTCTTTGAATACGCATGCTGGGGATTCGCGTAGATCTGATCCGCCTGGCCCATCTCCACGATCTTGCCGAAGTACATCACGGCGATCCGGTCCGAGATATGACGCACGACCGACAGATCGTGCGAGATGAACACGTAGGACAATCCGAGTTCCTGCTGAAGATCCTGCAACAGGTTGATCACCTGGGCCTGCACCGATACGTCCAGGGCGCTGACCGGCTCGTCGGCAATCACGATCTTCGGATTGGTGGCAAGCGCGCGGGCAATGCCGATGCGCTGCCGCTGCCCGCCGGAGAACTCGTGCGGATATCGGTCCACCTGGTGGGATGACAGCCCCACCTTTTCCAGCAGCCACCGCACACGCTCCCGCCGCTCGGCAGGGGTGGCGCGCGTATGAATCGTGAGCGGCTCCTCGACAATCTGACCGACCGTCTTTCGGGGATTGAGCGACGAATACGGGTCCTGGAAGACCATCTGGATATCCGCGCGGTACGGCCGCATGGCGGTGCGGTTGAGCGAGGCCAGGTCAATCACCCCCGACTCGTGGTGGTAGAGCACACGGCCGGTGATCTCCACGCCGTAGCTCATCGCACGCAGGATGTTGATGATCGCGCGCCCGACCGTCGTCTTGCCGCAGCCGGACTCGCCGACCAGACCCAGGGTCTCGCCACGGTGCAGCGTGAGGGAGACGCCGTCAACGGCGCGCACCTCGCCCGTGCGGCGCAGCATGAGTCCGCCGTAGACCGGAAAGTGAACCGTGAGGTCCTGAACCTCGAGCAGTACGTCTGACATCAGCGTGAATACAGATGACACCGGACCCAGTGTCCGGGCGCCTCTTCGATGAGCGGCGGCTCGCGATCCGCACACGGCGCGAAACGGGAGGGGCAGCGCGTCTCGAACTTGCAGCCCACGGGCATGTCGTGGACATCGGGCACGGTGCCTGGAATGACGGTGAGCCGCGCCGCCTTCTGGCCGTCCACCCTGGGAATCGACCCGAGCAGCCCCTGCGTGTACGGATGCAGCGGGTTCCGGAACAGCTCCTCGACCGGCGCAATCTCCTGAATCTTGCCGCCGTACATCACGGCCACCCGGTCACACGTTTCCGCGACCACGGCGAGGTTGTGCGTGATGAGCAGAATGGACGCGCCGGCCCGGCGGGCCTTCAGCTCCATCATCAGGTCGAGAATCTGCGCCTGAATGGTCACGTCGAGGGCGGTCGTCGGCTCGTCTGCGATGAGCAGCGACGGATTCAGCACGAGCGCCATGGCGATCATGACCCGCTGGCGCTGGCCGCCGGAGAGGTGGTGGGGATACTGCGTCATCCTGACCGCCGGCTCCGGAATTCCGACCTCGGTGAGGATCTCGATCGCTCGCGCCTCGGCGTCCTTTCGGCTGGTCCGTTCGTGCGCCAGGATCACTTCGGTGACCTGCATCCCGATAGTGAAGACCGGGTTGAGCGACGTCATCGGCTCCTGGAAGACCATGCTGATGTCGTTGCCGCGGATGGCGCGCAGTGCCTCCCGTGGCAGCGTTACCAGGTTCCGTCCCTCGTACAGGATCTCCCCGGCCTCGATGCGCCCGGGCGGACTGGGAATCAGCCGAAGGATGCTCAGCGCCGTCACGCTCTTGCCGGAACCTGACTCGCCGACAAGCCCGAGCACTTCCCCACGATGGATGTCGAGGTCGACCCCGTCCACGGCCTTGGCCACACCGGACTCGGTGTGGAAATAGGTCCGAAGGCCGCGGATCGACAGCAGCGTCTCCTGCACGTGGGGCGTCTCGGGTCCGGTCATCGCAGCCGCGAATATTCCTTCGGATCGAATGCCTCGCGCACGGCCTCGCCGATGAAGACCACCAGGAGCAGCGTGAGAAACATCACACCGAGCGGGTAGAACACGAGCCACCACTTCGTCAGGTTCTCCATGCCCTGGCCGATCAATTCGCCCCAGCTCGGCGTGGGCGCCGGCAGACCGAAGCCGAGAAAATCGAGCGCCACCAGCGACCCGATGTTGGCGACAATCGTGAAGGGCGCGAAGGAGACGACGGGCGTCAGCGCGTTCGGCAGGATGTGACGGAACATGATGCCGGCCTCAGACACCCCCGTGGCAATGGCGGCGCCGACGTAGTCCTTGGCCTTCTCGCGGTAGAACTCTCCGCGGATGTAATAGGTGATGCCCATCCAGTCGAACGCCGCGAGGATCACGACAAGCAGCCACAGCGAGGGCTGCAGGAGCAGGTTGCGACCGGGCAGATACACCGGAACGATGACGGAACTGATGATGATGATGGTGTACAGGAACGGGAGCGAGGACCAGATCTCGATACCCCGCTGCCCCAGAATGTCGAGCCGTCCGCCGAAGTAGCCGAGTGCCGCGCCCACGCTGATGCCCGTGGCGTAACCGGCGATCATGACCAGAATCGAGAACGTCATCGAGACATTGAAGCCGTAGGCCAGCCGCACGAGCACGTCGCGCCCGCGATCGTCGGTGCCGAACAGGTGCGTCGCCGATGGCGCGTGCGGCGGCGTCCCTGGCACGTCGAGCAGCGACTCGTTCGGCCCGTAGGGGATGATCGGCATCAGCACCCAGTTGCCCTCACCCGCATTCGCAAACTGCTGCTTCAGCGAACGGTATTCAGGATCCCCGAAGGCGTTCTGCCCGAACTCCGGCGCGGCGTGGTAGGTCAGCAGCGGGAAGAAATACTCGCCGCGGTACTTCACGGCCAGCGGCACGTTGTTGGCGAGCAGCGGCAGGAAAAACGAGAGCAGGTACCCACCAGTGATGAGCAGAAAAGAGTAGTAGCCGCGACGGAGTCGGCGGAACTTCCCCATCCGCCGGCGGACGAGCGAGACCGGGGCGCTCATTTGAAGCGGATCCGCGGGTCGACCATCGCGTAGATGATGTCGGACAGAATGTTGCCCACGAGCATCAGCACGCTGCTGATGACCAGGATGCCGAGGGCTACCGGGTAGTCGCGCTGCAGGATGGCCGTGTATCCGAGATAGCCCATGCCATCGATGTTGAACACGCGCTCGATGAGGAACGAGCCGGCCAGCATCAGGCTGATCACATGGCCCAGGCCCGTGACAATCGGGATGAGCGAGTTGCGGAGCGCGTGCACGAAGATGACCCGGTGCTCGGTGAGCCCCTTCGCAAATGCCGTGCGCACGTAGTCCTGACCC
>CANJYC010000107.1 GCA_947478985.1 Acidobacteriota bacterium
CGGGTTGAAGTTCGCGAACACGTTCGACGTGACCTGCTTGTTGTTGTTGAACGTGACGGCCAGGCTGCCGCCGCCCCACTTGAGGGTCTGCGCGAGGCCCGCGTTGTAGGTCGTCGTGTCGTTCTCGACGACCGAACCGCCGTTCAACTGGCTGGTCGGTGCCTGCACCACGGCGCGCTGGCCGATCTGCGAGGTCGCCGTTGGCCGGTAGGCGGCCGACAGGCGGGCAATGTTGAGGTCGAAGGTTTGCGGATTCAGCCGCTCGACAGCCAGTTCGAGGTTCCGCTCCAGGGCCCGCGCGGTTGCCTCGTCGACAGTCAGCGCCACGTCGGCGCCGGCCGCAGGCGGGGCGGCCGCGGGGCTCGTCTGGTCGCGTTCCGCGCGTGCCGCGACGAACTGCTGCGCTGCACGACGGGCGATATCGTCGATACGCACCCGCTCCTCAGTCGCGCGTTGGGCGGCCGCGGGTGCGACGGGCAGGGTAATCAGGGCAAGGGTGGTCGCAAGGACGGTAACGAACTGCTTCATGTGTCTATTCAACGCGTGTGCGATCGGTCCCGCTCATCATCGCGCTGGCGAAGGATGGCAGTGAGTTTGGCGTGCTGGTCCGCCGTGAGTACGCGGCGCATGTGTACCAGCTGCAGTGAACGTGATTTGTTGAGGGCGGCCCGGGCCTGCTCGACGACGTCGACCTGCGCAATCGTCGCCGCATAATCGCCCTTGGAGACGAGCTTGTTGAAGTCCGCTTCGGCCACGTCCAGCGCCTCCTTCTGCTTCCGCAGGGCTGGCAGATAGGACTGGAAGATTTCTTCGAGACGTGTGGACTGTTCCTTGGTCAGGCCAAGCTCGTTCTGGATCTTGTCGGCCTGCCACCACTTGAAGCGCTGGGCTGCTGCCGGGGCCGGCAGCAGAAGCGCCGCGAGCAGCACGAATACAGCGCAGCGTCCAAGAGCGGTATGGGTGGAAATCATGGCTGGCTGCCAGGTATTACGACCGGTACACGTACGGCGTTTACTCCCACTGCGTCAGATAGATACGCCGTCACCGCGCTGCTACCGGACTTCCCAGGCCCGCGGGGTCAGGTCGTGCAGGGACCGCAGGTCAGTGCCGCCTGGGCTGTCGGCCGCCATCTCAACCTGCCCGAGGAATTCGTCCTCGGAAAAGGCGGTCGGGACGGCGCGAAATCCTGGAGGAGCGGTGTCAGTTGCGACTACGGTCGCGATGGCGCCGCGGGGAACAGTCTGCGTCGCATGCCCGGCCAGCAGGCCGATGACCAGGCCGGCCGCAGCCGCCGCAGCCATCCAACGGGTGTCAGGACGCGACCGCCAGGCCTGGCCTTCGCGGGTATGTCTGGGGAATGCGATGACGCGCCCAGGGCGACCATCCTGCTCAAGTCGCTGAAGAATACGCGCATGCTGGCGCTCCAGCCGCTCTGCGGGGAAGGCGGCATCTGCATCGGCGACCGCCGTGACGTGCGCGTCCGCGAGCAGGGCCGCGAACTCGGCATACCGCTGCTGGCAGGCAGGACAGTGCGCGGCTTCTCGGGCGTCCGCCCCGTCGAGGCAGAGCGCGATGAGCCGATCGTCGGACAGATGGCCGTGGGTCTTCAGCATGACTAACGCTCCAGCAGACACCGCAACTTACGGATGGCCCGGAACAGGTGAACGCGAACCGTCGCTTCGCTCAGGCCCAGCGCCTGACTGACCTCGGTCGTGCTCTGCTCGGACATCTGGCAGAGCGTGAATACCGTGCGCTGCCGGTCCGGCAACTGCTGGACGGCGGCGCGAATCTCTTGTGCACGGTCGCCCGACAGGAGCCGATCTTCAGGGCTCGGATCGGTCGACGGCGGGTCGCAGGCCACCGCTTCCGCATCCGGCGCCATGGGCAGCGACCACCGCCACCGCCGCGACCGCGCCTTCCGGAGGTCGAGGCATCCATTCACCAGCACCCGCGTGAACCAGACCTCGAACGGCAATTCCTCGCGGTAGGACGTTATGTGCGTGAACACCTTGAGGAAGGCGTCCTGCACCGCCTCATCCGCATCGTGCACATCTCTGAGGTACGCGAACGCAATCCGTGACGCGCGCCGCTGCTGCAGCCCGACCAGCTCGGCAAACCGCTCCCGGGCGGCCTCGCGTTCGCCCGCGACGATCAACGCCTTGACCTCGGCCGCGACCTGCGAATCCTTCGACAACGCTGGCGGCGACGCCAGGCGATCGCCAGCGGACGGACGCGCGAGGCGGGACGGCGTTCTAGCCATATATACGGCAGTGGAGCGGCACTGTTTACCGCAGGTGACGCATGCGCAAGGGCTCGTGCCTTGGCAGCGGACTAAATATACTTCAGGTCCGGCATATCCTTAGGTGCGCATCTATTATGAGATTCGAGTCAGTCATCGGCCTGGAAGTCCACGCCCAGCTCCGTACCAGGAGCAAGATCTTCTGCGGCTGCAGCACCACATTCGGCGCGCCGCCCAATACACACATCTGCCCGGTCTGTCTCGGGCATCCGGGCGCCCTCCCGGTCCTGAACAGGCAGGCGGTGGACTTTGCGATCAAGGCCGCCCTGGCCCTGGGGTGCGCCGTGCAGGAGACGTCGGTCTTTGCCCGCAAGAACTACTTCTATCCGGACCTGCCGAAGGGCTACCAGATTTCACAGTACGACCGCCCGCTCGCCCTCGGCGGGGGCATCGATATCACCGTGGACGGTGTGCCCAAGCGGGTGCGCCTGACCCGTATCCACATGGAAGAGGACGCAGGCAAGTCGCTGCATGAAGGGTTTCCGGACGCTGATCGCCGCACGGCGATCGACTTCAACCGCAGCGGCACGCCGCTGATTGAGATCGTGTCCGAGCCCGACATGCGTTCGGCGGCCGAGGCGGCGGAATTCTTCATGCGGCTGCGCGACACCCTGGTCTGGCTGGGAGTGAACGACGGGAACATGGAGGAAGGGAGCCTGCGCTGCGACGCCAACGTGTCGGTGCGTCCGGTCGGGCAGGAGCGGCTCGGCACCAAGGCCGAGGTGAAGAACGTCAACTCGTTCCGGTATCTGCAGAAAGCCATTGAGTTCGAGATCGACCGCCAGATCGACCTCGTGTCGTCGGGCGGGACCGTGGTGCAGGAGACGCGTCTCTTCGACTCGACCAGCGGCCGCACGCACTCGATGCGCAGCAAGGAAGAAGCCCACGACTACCGCTACTTCCCGGAGCCGGATCTCCCGCCTGTCATCGTGGACGAGGCCCGCAAGGTCGCTCAGCACCCGCGCGATGAGGAGGTGCCCGAGAAGATCCGCCAGCAGATGGTGGCGCAATTCGGTCTGCCTGACTACGATGCTGGCGTGTTGACGCAGTCACCCGCCGTGAACGCCTACTTCCAGGACACCAATCATCACGTGCACGCGGGACAGCACCCGAAAGTGGTGAGCAACTGGGTGATGGGCGAAGTGCTGCGCATCGTCAAGGAGCGCGGGGACGATATCGACACGATGCCTGTCCGTCCGCGTGGGCTGGCCGGGCTGATTACGCTGGTGACCGACGGCGCGATCAGCACCTCGGCTGGCAAGACCGTGCTTGAGGCGATGCTGGCGATGGGCAGCCGCGTCGACACGGCTGACACCGCGGCGCAGATTGTGGCCGAGCGCGGCCTGGCCCAGGTGGGTGATGAATCGGCCCTGCTCGAGATCATCCGCGACGTCATGGCGCGGAACGCCGATGCGGTGGCGCAGTATCGTGCCGGTAAACAACAGACCTTCGGATTCCTCGTCGGTCAGGTGATGAAAGGGAGCCGCGGCAAGGCGAACCCCACTGTCGCCAACGAACTCTTGAAACGGGAGCTTGGCGGGTGATTGAGGCGCACAAACTTTCGAAGTTCTACAGCCGTGGCCTGTATGCCCTTCGCGACCTGTCGTTATCGGTCGGCAAGGGAGAATTCGTGTTCCTTACCGGTCCGAGTGGCGCCGGCAAGTCGACGCTCCTGCGGCTCCTGCTGAGGCAGGAACGGCCGAGCGAGGGCGACCTGATTGTCAACGGTCATAATCTCTCGACGCTGTCCCGTCGTGACGTACAGGAATATCGTCGCGGGATAGGCTTCGTCTTTCAGGATTTCAAGCTGATCGCTTCGCGCACGGTCCTCGAGAACGTGACGTTCGTCCTGGAGGTGCTCGGCGTGCCGCCGGCGCAGCAGCGGCGTCGCGCATTTCAGGTGCTGAAGTGGGTTGGCTTGCAGCACCGGGTCAACGCCTATCCGCGGGACCTCTCCGGCGGAGAGCAGCAGCGCATTGCCATCGCACGCGCGCTGGCCAACGATCCGCTGCTGCTGCTGGCGGACGAGCCCACGGGGAACCTCGACCCTGACCTCTCACTCGAAATCATGAATCTGCTGCGCGAAGTGAACGCCGGTGGGACCACGGTGCTTGTCGCGACGCACGACCGCGAACTTATCCGGCTGGTTGGACGCCGCACCATTACGCTCGATCAGGGCCGCATCGTGGAGGAGGCATGAGAGCGATCGACTATGCCATCCGCGAGGCGTGGGCGAGCCTGTGGCGCAGCCGCGGTGCCAGCGCCTTTGCTGTCGTGGCGATTGCCCTCGCGGTGACCGTGCTGGGTGCGCTGCTGTTGCTCACCTCGAACGTCGAGCGATTGTTCGCCCAGTGGTCATCGGCGGCGGAGTTTTCGGTCTACCTGCGGGACGACGCGACCTCGGAGCACCGCGGGGCCATCGAAGCGCTTGTCGATCGGAGTGGCGTCGCAGCAGGGCGCGAGTACGTGTCGAAGGCGCAGGCGCTGTCGCGCTTCCGTCGTGACTTCACCGAGCTAGACGGGCTGACGCAGGGGCTCGACGACAATCCGTTCCCCGCGTCGGTTGAGGTGCGAGTGCTGGGTGAGGCCGAGCGTGACGGGCGCGCCGACGCGCTCGTGCAGCGCGTTGCCCGCCTGCCGGGAGTCGCGGATGTTCGGTACGACCGCGAGTGGCTTGGGCGGCTTGCGGCCGGACTGGGGGCGGTTCGCAGTGTCGGCCTCACGCTGGTCCTGATCATGGCGCTGGCCGCCGGGGTGACCGTCGCGGCCGTGGTGCGCCTCGGGCTGTATGCGCGGCGTGACGAGATTGAGGTGATGCGGCTGGTCGGATCGCCGATGGCGTTTATCCGGGGACCGTTTGTGGCCGAGGGCATGATGCAGGGCGGGCTTGGCGCGCTGCTCGCGCTGGGGCTGCTCTGGGTGGGCTTTGTCGCGTTGGGCGCTTGGTGGGGCGGCCAGCTCTCGCTACTGCTCGATGGGGCCACGCTGCGCTTCCTGCCGCTGCGGCTTGCAGCCTGGCTCGTCGCCGGAGGCATGCTGGTGGGTGCCGCGGGCGGATTCGCGGCATCTCGGCACGCAGCCTGACGCCGCGCGCAGCGGTGCTCAGCGACGCTTGCGGGCCGGAGTGCTCATAGCCACTCGTACCGAGTCTCGCGCCCAGGTGGCCAGTTCTTCGGAATCTTCGAGCACCTCAACCGGCACCTGGTAGTAGGGCATGGTCATAGCCCTCTCGGCGTACGGCTTGAACGCCGTCATGCCGGCGGCGTCATAGCGGCCACGACTGGTGTCGTCAACCTTCAGATAGAGCGTGTCGGCGGCCAGGATCCCGAAGAAGACATCGTCGGCATACAGACCGACGCCCCCGAACATCGCGCGCGCTCGTACGGCCTTCACCCCCGCCAGTTGTTCAAGCACGAATGCCTTGAAGCCGTCGGTGACGCGCATGGGGCGAAGCCGGCCTTGCGACGTCGCCGACTTCGCTCCATCGGATGTCCTTGCCATGTGCGCGCGAGTGTATCGTCCGAGGAACACGTCCTCAAGTGTGTGGTGCCGAACCCTCTCTGCGGCGCGGTCTCAGGAGGTTGGCGGCATCCCCTCCAGCTGCCGGCGAAGGCGCATCACAGCGGTCTCTCGGCGCTCGCTGCGCAATTCGACTTCGAAGCTGTCGAGCGCGGCCCTGACGATGTCGCGATGATGGATACGAGGCCCGACGGCGCTGACCGCGTTGACCCACAGTCGGTGAATGTGTTCCACGTCGTCGCTGGAGAGGTCCGGCAGGTGCGCACCCAGGGAGAACCGATTCACGCGGCCATCCTTGCCCAGCACCAGCAGGCGCGTGGACAGATCGAGATCGTGAGGCGTGCGGTCCCAGGCTTCTCCCAGCAGATGCGCCTGTTGTTCCGGCGTCATGATTTCAGACTCTCCGACGACGATCAGGCCTGAACGCAGCTGGACGGCTGACTGCGCCAGTGCGTCGAAGATATTCGTGCCTGGCGTGACGAGCAGTGTGACCGTTCTGCCATGGCGTTCTGCGATGGCCACCACCCGCGTGAACAGCTTCTGCTCGTAGTCGGAGAAAATCTGGTCATCGGTGATGCCGGGTGTGCCGCGTCCCTGCCCGAGTACGCGGACGGTGAGCACAACCACGTCGCGGTCCTCGGCCTCCGTCTGGCTGAGGA
>CANJYC010000108.1 GCA_947478985.1 Acidobacteriota bacterium
CGTTTCCGACGGCGCCACTGGGGCCTTTGTCATCGAGCGCGACGGCGCGCGGCTGGCCACGCTCAGCTATTCACTGGCGGGTGCCGTCATGACCCTCGAACATACCGCCGTCGATGGTGCGCTGCGCGGCACGGGTGCGGGCGGCAAGCTGGTGGACGCGGCGGTGTCGAGGGCGAGAGCCGAGGGGCTGCACATCGTGCCGGCCTGCACGTACGCCAAGTCGGTTTTCGACAAGACGCCCGCGTACCACGACGTCCTCGCGCCCTGAACCGGCTACGTCTCGCCTCGGTACTTCGCCAGCGCGATCGTCCGGTAGAGGCCGTGGACGAACTTGCCGTATGGCAGTGTGAGGAAGAGCGCGAGCACCGCGCCCAGATGCACGATGAGCAGCAGCCCCATCAGCGACTGATGCCGTAACACGAGCAACGCCAGGCCCGTGACGCTGGTGAGCAGCAGCAGCGCGAGAAACGATCGATCGAGCTGCTCCTGCGATGGGTCGCTCAGCATCGGATCGCGATGGGTGCGCTGGGCCCAGAGGCCCACCGGACCAACCACGAGCCCGACCCCTCCGATCGTGCCGAGCACCACGGGAAGGCTGCCGTAGCCGTAGGGCGCCGGCCAGCCGAGGAGCACGTGGTAGATCGCGGCCACCGTGGTCGAGGCGAAGCAGAGCATGAAGCCGTAGAAGGTCGCGTGGTGGAACCAGCGCCGCCACGGCGTCCGCGTCTCCTCGGCGGTCACACAGTCCGGTCCGGTGGCGTGCAGGTGCCGCAGCGTCAGGGCGTCACCGAGCGCGGGAACCACGCTCAGCGAACCCGCGAACTGCTGCCGGCAGCGCCGCATGCCGATGGCGAGCGCGGTGATGACGAAGAGCGACACGCCGCCGAACAACCCCACCATCACGTCATGCGGCACCACGGCGTAGAAATCAGCCGCCTCGCCCGCATCGCGCACGAGGGCACCGTTGGCCGCGAGCGCCGCACCGAGCATGACCACGATTAGGCCTGCGGCCAGTGACAGCCCGGTCAGCAGATTGTGGTGGCGAAAGGCGGCGGAAAGCGGCCGTGGCCAGGCGTACTCCTCGTACGACTCGACGCGGATTTTCGCCAGCGTGCGCGGCACGTTGATCCCGAACTCGTGCGGGGGCGCGTACTGGCAAGCGTAGAGGCACTCGCCGCAGTTGTGGCAGAGGTTGGCGAGATAGTTGAGGTCCGCGGCCGCGAAGGTGAGGCGCTGCTCCATCGCGGGAAACACCGGGCAGTACTGCTCGCAGTAGCGGCAGGCATTGCACACCGTCATGACGTGCGCGCCCTCGCGCGTCAAATCAACGGACGGCATGACGCGCAGCGCCTTCCCCGGCAATACGGCCGAACACGGTACCGATGGTCATACCGATGCCGGCGATGTAGCCCTTGCGGAGGATGTTCCCCGCCATGACCTCGCCCGCGGCAAAGACATTGCCGAACGGTGCGCCTCCCGGCGTCAACACGCGCGCGCGGTCATCCACTCTGACGCCGAGATAGGTGAACGTGATGCCTGGCCGCAGCGGATAGCCCAGAAACGGCGGCGTGTCGATGCGCTGCGCCCAATGGGTCTTCTCCGGCGTCAGCCCGTCGGTGCGGCAGTCATCGAGCGCTGTGTGATCGAACGACCCCGGCTGAACTGCCGCGTTGAACCTGGCCACAGTGGCCTCGAGGGCGCCAACCGGCAGCTCGAGCATGCGGGCCAGTTCTGCGATGGAGCCGGCCTCAACAGGTGGAAACACCGACGGCATGAAGCGGCCGCGCACCTTGTCGTCGACGATCGAGAAGGCAATCTGTTCCGGCTGCCGGGCGACGAGCTTCCCCCAGATGGCATAGCGCTTCGGCCAGAAGTCCTCGCCCTCGTCGTAGAACCGCTCGCCGAGCTGGTTCACCGCGATGCCGAGCGGCACCGAATCGAGACGCGTGACGATGCCGCCGTCGAACTTCGGTGACCGGGCGTCGATCGCCACCGCGTGGCACTCGCGTGGATCGCCAATCGAATCAGCTCCGGCGTCGAGCAGCATCCGCAGCACGGTGCCGCGGTTGTACGGCGTGCCGCGCACGATGAAGTTCCGCGCGGCAGTCCCCCACGCTTCCTCCAGCCACTCGAGATTCGCCTCGAAGCCTCCGGAGGCGACGACCACAGCCTTCGCCCTGATGGAGACTGGGGCTGATGGTGCCGATTCCGTCGCACTGGACCCTGCCGCCTGTCCGGGCCTCCGGGTGCTGACGCCAATGGAGCGGCATAACCCGTCTCTGATATCTAGGCTCACCACTTCCGCGTCGTACAGCACGTCGATGCCGAGACGCTCGGCCGCCGCGTAGTAGCTGTTCATCAGCGCCTTGCCGCCGCCGAGGAAGAACGCGTTGGTGCGCGACAAGTGAAGGGTGCCGCGCAACGAGGCCTGAAAGCGGACGCCGTAACCGCGCATCCAGTCAGGACACCCGGCTGAGCGCTCGACCACGAGTCGGGCCAGCGGCTCGTCAGTCTCGTTGCCGTTGACCCGCAGCAGGTCGGCCAGGAATTCGTCTTCGAGGTAGGCGTCGGTGAGCACCGACGTCGGGGCGCCATGGGCGCATCGGAGGTTGCGTGTGTGCCGGCTGTTGCCGCCACGGAACTCGCGCGGCGCGCTCTCGATGACCACGACGCGGGCGCCGGCCTCACGCGCGGTCAGCGCCGCGCACAACGCGGCATTGCCGCCGCCGATGACGGCTACGTCGTAGTCGCGCGAGTCAGCAGCCACGGGCCTGCGTGCTACCGGAAGCGCTGCTGGAGCTTCTCGAGCTCGACGCTCCCCGGGCACAGCAGGTTGTAGGCCACCTGGGTGAGCGGCTGGTCGATCGTGTTGCTCTGCTCGTGCAGATCCTTCGAGTCCGGCGAGATGTGCAGCAGGCCGGTGAGGACCTCCCCGGCGCGCTGGCGTTCGCGGATGTGCGCATAGGCGCGGTCGCGGTCGGTCGGGTCGTAGTCCTCGGCGGTCTTGCGCAGCCGGACCACGCTGCCGTCGTGCAGCTGCACGGAGCGCGAATCACCGGCGTCGTACTGGGTGGTGATTTCCGCCGCGGGCGGCACGAAGTCGGCCTGCACGATCTCGACGTTGTGCTCGCGCGTGTAAGCGTAGCTCTTGGTCGACCCGTCGTGATCGTTGAAGGTGACGCAGGGCGAGATCACGTCGATGAACGCAAAGCCCTTGTGCGCGAGTCCCGCCTTGATGAGCGGCACCAGCTGCGCCTTGTCCCCGGAGAAGCTGCGGGCCACGAAGGTCGCGCCGAGCGTGAGCGCCATGAGACAGCCGTCGATGGCCTCCATGGTGTTCGCATCGCCACGCTTGCTCGTCGAACCGAGGTCGGCCGAGGCGGAAAACTGTCCCTTCGTCAGGCCGTAGACGCCGTTGTTCTCGAGCACGTAAAGAACGTTGAGATTGCGGCGGATCGCGTGGCACAGCTGCCCGAGACCGATCGACAGCGAGTCGCCGTCACCGGACACGCCGATGTAGATCACCTCGCGATTAGCCGCGTTGGCGCCGGCCACAATCGCCGGCATGCGCCCGTGCACACTGTTGAAACCGTGCGCCTCGCGCAGGAAGTAGGTCGGGGTCTTCGACGAGCAGCCGATGCCCGAGAGCTTCGCCACCTTGTAGGGCGGAATCGACAGTTCCCAGAACGACTGGATGATCGCCGCAGTGATCGAGTCGTGGCCGCAGCCGGCGCACAACGTCGTGATGGCGCCCTCGTAGTCGCGGCGCGTCAGGCCGATGGCGTTCTTCTGAAGCGACGGGTGGTGAACCTTGGGCTTGGCGATGTATGTCATGCCGCTTTTTCTATTCTGGCTTTGATGCCGCTCACGACGTGGTGCGCGCTCAACGGGAAACCACCGTAGTACCGCACAGATTCGAGCTTCTCGATGTGGACGCCGGTCTCGAGCATCAGCAGGCTCCGCAACTGCGCGTCCCGGTTCATCTCGACGACGAAATTGACGTCGTGCGCGTCGAGGAACCGCTGCACCTCCTCGCCGAACGGGAATCCGCGCACGCGAAGGAAGTCGATGGCGATCCCTTCCTTCTTCAGCAGGTCGATGGCCTCTATGCAGGCCGCGTGGCAGGCCCCGACGGTGACGATGCCCATCGTCGCCCCCGGCAGCACGCGAATCTCCGGCTTCGGCACGAAGCGGCTGGCATTCTGAATCTTGCGCGAGAGACGCTCCATGACGTCCACGTACTCGTCGGGGTCCTCGGTATAGCCGCCGAAGCGATTGTGACCGGAGCCACGCGTGAAGTAGGCCCCCTTCGGGTGCACGCCCGGCAGCGAGCGATAGGGAATGCCGTCACCGTCGCTGTCGAGGTAGCGGAAGAACGTCTTCGCTTCCTCGAGCTGCGCCGCGGTGAGCACCTTCCCCCGGTCCGGGACGTAGGTGTCGTCCCAGGCGAGCTTGGGGACCATCCAGTCGTTCATGCCGATGTCGAGGTCGCTCAGCACGAAGACCGGCGTCTGGAACCGCTCGGCCAGGTCAAAGGCGGCCACGGCCATCTCGAAGGCCTCGCGCGGATCCGACGGGTAGAGGCAGATGTGGCGCGTGTCGCCGTGCGAGGCGTAGGCACAGAGCATCAGGTCGGCCTGCTGCACGCGCGTCGGCATCCCGGTCGAAGGCCCCGTGCGCTGCACGTCGAAGAGCACGGCCGGCACCTCGGCGTAGTAGGCGAGGCCGATGAACTCGTTCATCAGCGAGATGCCCGGGCCTGACGTGGGCGTGAACGCCCGCGCGCCGGCCCACGAGGCGCCGACGACCATGCCGATCGCGGCGAGCTCGTCTTCGGCCTGCAGGATGGCGTAGCGCTTCTTCTTCGTCTCCGGCTCGATGCGGTACTTCTGGCAGAAGCCGTTGAAGGCTTCCATCAGCGACGTCGCCGGCGTGATGGGGTACCACGCGCCCACCGTGGCGCCGGCATACAGGCAGCCGAGCGCAGCGGACGTATTGCCGTCGATCAGGATCGAGTCCGCCGTCTTGTCCATCGGCTCGAGACGGATCGGCAGCGGACACGGGAAGTGCGCTTTGGCGTATTCATACCCGAGGTCGACGGCGCGCTGATTCGACTCCATCAGCGGCTGCTTCTTCGAGTACTTCTCCTTCAGCAGGCCACGGATGACATCGGCGTCGATGTTGAGCAGCGCCGCCAGCGCCCCCGCGTAGGCGATGTTCTTCATCAGGATGCGCTCGCGCACACCCTTGAAGTAGGCGTTGCACAGCTCGGCGAGCGGGATGCCAATGTAGGTGATGTCGGCGCGCTTCGACGTCGTGTCGAGCGGCCACGTCGAGTCGTACAGCAGCCAGCCGCCGGCGCGCACCTCGGTGACGTCCTTCTGAAAGGTCGCCGCGTTGAGCGCGAGCATCAGGTCGAAGATCGGCGTGCGCGCGGTGTACCCGTGCTTGCTGACGCGGATCTCGTACCAGGTCGGAAGCCCCTGAATGTTCGACGGAAAGACGTTCTTGCCGGTGACGGGGACGCCCATCCGGAAGATCGCCTGCATGATGAGACCGTTGGCCGATGCCGATCCGGTACCGTTCGCCGTCGCAATCTTGAATGCGAACTCGTTGACTCGATCCATGTACGTCGTTGCCCTCGGTGCCTCGGTGTCTGATGGAATCGCTTACACGCCGACGGGGGCCTGCGCCACCGTCCCCGCGAGCGGAATGAGGACGGCGAATTTGCGCATGTCCCAGGCGTAGGTCGGGCACCGTTCGGCGCACAGACCGCAGTGCAGACAGACGTTCTCGTCCTTCACCATGACGCGCCCGGTCTGTTTCAGATTGCCGGACACAAACAGCGGCTGCTCGAGATTGTCGGCCGGTGCCATGAGCTCACCGCGCAGCGCCGCTTCATCTTCCTTGTTCGGCACGATGGTCAGGCAATCGGTCGGACAGATGTCGACGCACGCGTCGCACTCGATGCAGAGCGTATCGGTGAAGTGGGTCTGCACGTCGCAGTTCAGGCAGCGCTCGACCTCGGCGCGCGTCTGCTCCGCCGTGAACCCCTTTTCCACCTCGGTCGACATGCTTGCAAACCGCTGCGGCAGGTCGACGTGGACCATCTTCTGGCGCGCCACCGGGTCGTAGTTGTTGCTGTACGCCCACTGGTGGAGCCCCATCTTCGTGCTGGCGAGCGTCATGCCCTGAGGCGGGCGCTCGCTGACGGACTGGCCCTGGCAGTAGTTGTGGATGGAAATCGCCGCCTGGTGGCCGTGCTCGACGGCCCAGATGATGTTGGCGGGACCGAAGGCCGCATCACCGCCAAAGAACACGCCCGGGCGCGTCGACATGAAGGTCGTCTTGTCGACCACCGGCATGTCCCACTTGCCGAAGTCGAGACCGATCCCGCGCTCGATCCAGGGGAAGGCGTTGTCCTGGCCGATGGCGAGGACGACGGTGTCGCACGGGATGATCTCGCGC
>CANJYC010000109.1 GCA_947478985.1 Acidobacteriota bacterium
GCGAGGTCCGCCAGTTCACCGGCGAGGCGCAGGACCTGCGACGCATGCTGGGCGCAGAGAACATGGATCCACGCGACCTTGATGAAATCCTCCGCACGCTGAGGCAGCTCGACGACCCGCGCGTGTATCAGAACGTCACCGAGCTGCAACGCCTGCAGACGCAGGTCGCCGAAGGTCTCAAGCGTTTTGAATTCGGTCTCCGCCGGAAGGCGGATGCGGACAGCAATACGGTGGCCCTGTCCGGCGTCGATGAAACGCCCGAGGAGTTCCGGACGCTCGTCGAGCAGTACTTCAGATCGCTGGCAAAGGGATCTGGCAAGTAACGCGCGCCACGCAGCGCGGTGACGCACCAGGGGACGAGGCATGCGGCTCAAGAGACTGGTCGTCTTCGCGGCCGTGGCGCTGGTGCCGATTGCCGCGACCGCGCAGTTTCGGTCGCGCGCGCCACGGGCCGAGGCCTCCGTCGCGTACAACAGTCACTTCGCCTTCACGCGCATCCGCTACAACCGCGGACTGGGTTTCAATTCCGGCGGGTGGTGGCACGACTACCCGACCGCGGATCAGAACTTTTCGGCCATCCTCGACTACATCACGAACATGCGCGTGCATCTCGACGGGTCCAATATCCTGGACCTTGATGACCCGCGCATCTTTGAGAATCCGGTCATCTACATGTCGGAGCCGGGGTACTGGGCCAGCAACGATGCTGAGGCCAGAAACCTCAGGAACTACCTGCTCAAGGGCGGCCTGATCATCTTCGATGATTTCGAGGGGCCGGTGCACTGGGCCAATCTTGTGGCACAGATGCGGCGGGCGCTGCCGGACCACCGCTTCGTGCCGATCGACATCACGCACGACATCTTTCATGTCTTCTTCGACATCAAGGTGCTCAACGTGCCGCACCCGACGATGAACGTCCCGCCGGGCTACTTTGCGATGTTCGAGAACAACGATCCGTCAGGGCGCCTGATCGCGCTGGCCAATTGGAATAACGATCTGGGCGACTACTGGGAGTGGTCTGCTGAGGGGTTGTACGGCGACGATCCGACCAACGATGCCTATCGGATTGGTGTCAACTACATGGTCTACGCGATGACGCATTGAGCGGCTGGAAGTGCTGATGGCACTGTAAGATCACCATGTGCCATTTACCTCGCTCAATCTCCACACCGACCTTCTGAAGGGCATTCGCGAACTGGGGTTCACGCGCCCGACTCCGATTCAAACCGAGGCGATCCCGCCGGCGCTCGAAGGCCGCGACGTGCTGGCCTGTGCGCAGACCGGCAGCGGCAAGACCGCCGCGTTCCTGCTGCCGATCATGCACAGGCTGCTGGACAAGCCCAGGCGTGTCACGCGATGCCTGATCCTGACGCCGACGCGGGAACTTGCCGCGCAGATCCTCGAAGACCTGAATACCTTTTCCGTGCACACGCCGCTGACCGGGGCCGCCGTGTACGGCGGCGTTGGCATGGGGCCACAGGAGCATGCCTTCCGCAGCGGCGTCGATTTCCTGGTGGCCACGCCCGGGCGGCTCCTGGATCACTTCCGGATGCCCTACGCCAAGCTCGAAGGCGTCGAGTACCTGGTGCTCGACGAGGCAGACCGCATGCTCGACATGGGCTTCCTGCCGGACATCCGCCGCGTGCTGCGGCATATCCCGACGAAACGGCAGACGCTCTTCTTCAGCGCCACCATGCCGGGTCCGATTGGCACCCTGGCGAAGGAGATGCTGAAGCAGCCGGTGCTGATCAACCAGCAGCGGCAGTCGGCCCCAGCGGTCGGCATCACGCAGGCGGTCTACCCGGTCTCGCAGGACCTGAAGGCTGCGCTGTTCATGGATCTCCTCAATCGCGGCATCCTGCGCGAAGCCCTCGTGTTCACACGGACCAAGCATCGCGCCAACCGGCTGGCCGACTACCTGGTGAAGCAGCGGGTCAGCGCCGAGCGGATTCACGGCAACCGATCGCAGCCGCAGCGTATGGAGGCCCTGGCGGGCTTCAAGAGCGGGAAGTACCGCGTGCTGGTGGCCACCGACATCGCTGCGCGCGGCATCGACGTCGAGGCGTTGAGCCACGTCGTCAACTTCGATGTGCCGGCGGCGCCGGAAGACTATATCCACAGGGTTGGCCGGACCGGTCGCGCCGAGGCGACCGGCGAGGCGTACACGTTCGTCGCGCCGGAAGAGGAATCCGATCTCAGGGCCATCGAGCGCGCTGTCGGCAAGGTGCTGCCGCGCGTGACGCTGCCCGATTTCGATTACAAGGCGCGGCCGCAGGCGCAACTCGAGGTGCCGCGGGCGCAGCGCATTGCCGAAATCCGCGCACGCAAGGCTGAGGAGCGGGCACGTGCGAAGGTGAAGGCGGAGCGCCGCGCCGGCAGCTCGGCTGGCGGCGGTCGACCCGCGGCTGCGCGGCCCGCGGCGGGGCCGCGCCGGGAAGAACCGCGGTTCGGCCGGCGATCCTCCGCGCCGGCCGGTCCGCGCGGCCCACGCGGCGGCCGCTGAGTTGCCACGAAGGATGCCGGAGGATTCAGTCGTGGCCAACGCACCCGGGAAGAAGATCGCCGATACCATTCTCGACACCATCGGCCACACGCCGCTGGTGCGCATCAACGCGCTCACGAGAGGGATCACCGCCGCCACCGTGCTCGCCAAGGTCGAGACGGTCAATCCCGGCAACTCGATCAAGGACCGCATGGCCCTGAAGATGATCGAGGACGCCGAGAAGTCCGGCGCGCTCAAGCCCGGAGGGACCATCATCGAGGGCACGTCCGGCAATACCGGGATGGGCCTGGCGATTGCCGCCGTGGTGAAGGGCTACAAGTGCATCTTCACGACTACGGACAAGCAATCGAAGGAGAAGGTCGACGCGCTCAAGGCGTTCGGCGCCGACGTGATTGTCTGTCCGACTGACGTCGATCCGGAAGATCCGCGCTCCTACTACTCCGTGTCATCGCGACTCGAGCGCGAGGTGCCGAACGCGTGGAAGGCCAACCAGTACGACAACCCGTCGAATGCTCTGGCGCATTACGAGCAGACCGGTCCTGAAATCTGGGATCAGACCGACGGCACCGTGACGCACCTGGTGTCCGGCGTCGGTACGGGGGGCACCATTACCGGTACCGGCCGCTATCTCAAGGAGCGCAACCCTGCCGTCAAGGTGTGGGGGATCGATACGTACGGCTCGGTCTTCAAGAAATACAAGGAGACCGGCGTGTTCGACAAGAACGAGATCTACCCGTACATCACCGAAGGCATCGGCGAGGACTTCCTGCCGCAGAATGTCGATTTCGGCATCATCGACCACTTCGAGAAGGTCACCGACAAGGACGCCGCCATCATGACGCGGCGGATTACGCGCGAGGAAGGCATCTTTGCCGGCAATTCCGCGGGCGCCGCGATGGCGGGGCTCATCCAGTTGGCGCCGCAGTTTCACGCCGGCGACGTGGTTGTCGTGATCTTTCACGACCACGGCTCACGCTACCTGGCAAAGATGTACAACGACGAGTGGATGGCCGCGCGCGGCTTCCTCGAGGTCTCCGGGATGACGGCGCGCGATCTGGTGGCGATGCGTGTCTCAGGTGAACTGTTCGCGGTCGAGGCGGCGCGTCCGGTCACCGAAGCGATCCGCGTCATGAGCGACCACGACTTCTCCCAGATTTCGATTACCCGCAACGGGCGGGTCTGTGGATCGCTGAACGAGTCGCATCTGTACACCGAGTTCCTCAGGAACCCGGACGTGAAGCGGCAGCCCGTTGAGAGCATCATGCAGCCGGCGTTTCCCTTTGTCGATATCTCGACGCCGGTCGAGCTGCTCTCAACGATGATCACGCCGGAAAACCCGGCGGTGCTGGTGCGTGATTTCAAGACCGAGAAGAACTTCATCATCACGCGGTCCGACATCATTCGCGTGCTGATGTAGCGCGCTGTGGCGGCATGGCTCGCGCCACCGTCAGCGTCCGCACCTCCCGCGCCCCCGCCGCTCTGAGTACCGCCGCACACGCCGTCAGCGTGGCCCCGGTGGTCATGACGTCATCGACGAGGACCACCACCCGACCCACAATGTGTGCGGCGCGCGCACGGCGTGTCAGCAGTGGCGACAGCCTGAACGCGCGGCGCACATTCCGCCGCCGCGCCACGGCCGTTAGCCCTGTCTGCGGAGCGGTGCGGCGTGTGCGCCAGAGGGCGTGCACGACAGGTCGCTCCAGGTGCTGCGCGAGATCGCCAGCCTGATTGAATCCGCGGCGCAGGCGCCTGCCGACGTGAAGGGGCACCGGGACAACGCAATCGGCGTCCTGCAGGATGTCGACGCCGCGCGCACGCATGCGAAGCGCCAGTGGGCGCGCCAGCGAACGCCGCCCTTCGTACTTAAAAGCGTGAATGATGTCGCGGAGGGAGCCCTCGTATCGACCGGAGGCGTCAATGGCGTCCCAGCATCGGTGACAGGCCGGACCGTGGAGCGGCGCGTCGAGCGCCTGTTCGCAGGCGACGCACCGCGGGGCGAGGATGAGGCGGACGAGGGTGTCGGCGAGGCGCCTTAGGAGACCGAGGCCTCGTCGGAGAATTCGTGCCGCTCGGCGCTCCCCCACAGGTGCTCGAGGCCGTAGAAACCCCGGCACTCGCGGCCGAAGACGTGAACCACGAAATTGAAGTAGTCGAGCAGGACCCACTCGGACTTTGCCTTACCCTCGGCGAGTGTCGGCCGCTCGCCCAGATCCTTCTTGAGCGTGTCCTCGATGCCGTCGGCAATCGCGTGGATCTGACGCCCGTTCATCGCCGTGCAGATCACGAAGTAGTCGGTGAACCCCCCGACCTTCCGCAGGTCGAGCACGATGACGTCCGATCCCTGCTTGTCGAGTGCCACGCGGACCGCGGCGGCCACGGCCTTGGGCAGCCTGGGTTTCCGCGGTGCGACAGCCGTGACGGTGTCGGCTGCGGCGCGCCTTTTGGTCGTCTTTGCTGATTTCGCCGTCTTTGCCGACTTCGTCGTCTTTGCCGCTGCGTGTGTCTTAGCCATGCAAGTCGTCCGCCGTCCTGTACAAGTGATGGGTCACGATGTGCCGCGCGACCGCCGGCGGCACCAGGTCGTCGATGGCGTGACCTTCAGTGAGGCGCGCCCGCACGATGGTTGACGAGACGTCGCGCGTGCGCGCCTCGACCAGGTAGATGCCGGTTGTACCGTCTTCGGGCGTACGGCTTCCGGCGAGCCGGGCCCGCGTTCGTAGTTCGGGCGTATTCGCCAGCGCATCTTCAATCGTCGTCCCCGGTCGCGCCACAACCACGAAATGCGCCAGGTCGAGCATCAACGGATACTCCCGCCAGACTGCAATTTCTGCAAAGGCGTCCGCACCGATGATGAAGAAAAGCTGCGCTGCCCGCCAGCCGACGGCGTGCAGTGCGCGCAGCGTATCGACCGTATACGACGTGCCCTCGCGGGCGAGTTCCATGTCCGAGGCGCGATAGCCAGGGGTGTCCTGAATGGCGAGCGCCACGAGTGCGAACCGGTGGAACGCCCCAGTGCGAGGAAGCGTCGGCTTGTGCGGCGGATCATGCGTCGGGACGAAGAGGATCTCGTCAAGTGCGAGCGCCGTTCGCGCCGCAGCTGCGATGTCGAGATGCCCGAGGTGCACAGGGTCAAATGTTCCACCGAGCACACCCATGCGTCGGGGCACGCTCATACGTCGCGCCGCAGCCTGGCTGGCGAGATCAGGTCGCCAGCGTCGCTTTCCACTGGCTCGACCGGCGCCGGCAGCGCCCGCACGGCCACGATCTCGCGCCACGCCGCCTCGATGAGCGCCGCGATCCCTTCGCCGGTGACGCCCGAGATCTTATGGAAGGGCAGCCCGAGGCGACCGACATGCGCTTCCAGCCGAGTGAGCCTGTCGGGATTGTCGAGCGCATCGAGCTTGTTTCCGGCGACGAGCTGGGGCTTGGCTGCGACCTTTGGGTCGAACAGGCGCAACTCCTCCATGATGGTGTCGAAGTCTTCAATCGGATCGCGTCCGGATCCGCTCGACACGTCGACGAGATGAATCAGGACCTTGGTGCGCTCGATGTGGCGCAGGAACTGATGCCCGAGTCCGTGCCCGCTGTGCGCGCCGGCAATGAGCCCGGGGACATCGGCCACCACGAAGCTGCGATCGTCGCTGAGGGAGACGACACCGAGGTTCGGCTGCAGTGTGGTGAACGGGTAGTCGGCAATCTTGGGGCGTGCCGCCGAGATGCGCGAGATGAGCGTCGACTTGCCGGCATTGGGGAACCCGATGATGCCGACGTCGGCGAGCAGCTTCAGCTGCAGCCGCAGGAGACGTTCGGTTCCCGGCGTGCCAGGCTCGGTCCGTCGTGGTGCGCGGTTGGTGGACGAGGTGAAGCGGGCGTTGCCGCGTCCGCCGCGTCCGCCCTTGGCGACGAGAATGCGCTGCCCTTCCTCGGCGAGGTCGGCCAGCAGTTCGACCTCGGTCC
>CANJYC010000110.1 GCA_947478985.1 Acidobacteriota bacterium
CCCGGTCTCTCATTCGATCACGCGTGCCGGACCGGGCGCGAACTGGACGCGCCGGAGATCGTGGCGGCTGCGGCGGCGGGCGACAGCGCGGCTGAGGCCACCTTGCGGCGCTACGACCAGCGAATGGCGCGGGCGCTTGCGGCCGTCATCAACGTGCTCGACCCGGACGTGATCGTGATTGGCGGCGGCCTGTCGAATCTCGACCGGCTGTATTCACATGTGCCACGCCTCTGGAGCGAATACATATTCGCCTGCGGGGCCTCGACGCCGGCCGAAGCCGTGAGGACGCGGCTCGTGCGTGCGGCACACGGCGATGCCAGTGGCGTGCGGGGCGCCGCCTGGTTATGGAGTCTGAACGATGAGTAGTGGCAGTAAGCGCTGGCTTCCAGCATCGGTCATCGCGCTCGGTGACTATTCGGTTTCTAAGGGGATTGCAGACCTCATCGCCGGCGTCACGGTCGGCCTGGTCGCGCTTCCGCTCGCGATGGCGTTTGCCATCTCCTCAGGGATGTCGCCGCAGGCCGGCATCTACTGCGCGATCGTCACCGGATTCATCATCTCCGCGCTGGGCGGGTCCATTGTGCAGATCGGCGGTCCGACAGGCGCCTTCGTCGTGGTGGTGGCGGGTATCATCACGCGCTACGGCGTCGACGGCCTCTTCATGTGCACGATGATGGCGGGCGTCATCCTCGTCGTCATGGGGCTCACCGGCACGGGCACGACCGTGCGATACATCCCCAGGCCGGTCGTCATCGGGTTCACCAACGGCATCGCGCTCGTCATTGCCAGCACGCAGGTCAAGGACTTCTTCGGCATCCGGCTCGACGTGCCGGTGCCGGGCGACTTCTATCCCCGCATGCGGCTGCTGGCCGAGCATGCCTCGGCCGCGTCCCCGGCGACGATTGGCCTGTCTGTCGCGGTGCTGGCGCTCATCCTCGTCTGGAACCGTCTCGTGCCGCGCGTGCCCGGCTACATCATCGCGCTCGTGGGCGGCACGGTGGCGGCCGGTCTCGCGCATCTGCCGGTCGACACGATCGGTTCGCGGTTCGGCGGGATTCCCCCAGGCTTTCCAGCCATCCAGGTGCCGCACTTCCGTCCGGAACTGATGCTGTCGCTGCTCTCGCCCACGCTGACCATCGCGATGCTCGGCGCCATTGAGTCGCTGCTCTGCGCCGTGGTGGCCGACAAGATGACGGGCACGCGGCACAACTCCAATGTCGAGCTCTTTGCGCAGGGCATCGCGAACATCGTGTCGCCGCTCGTTGGAGGCCTGCCGGCGACGGGAGCGATTGCGAGGACGGCCACAAACGTGCGGTCGGGTGCCCGTACGCCCGTCGCGGGCATGGTGCATGCGCTCACGCTGCTGGTGATTCTGCTGTTCGCGTCGAAGCTGGCAGGGTCGGTGCCGATGGCGGTGCTGGCGGCGATTCTGATGGTGGTCGCGGCCAACATGGGGGAGTGGCGCGAAATCCCGGAACTCTGGAAGCAGGGGTGGACGGATCGGCTTGTCTGGATGGTGACCTTCGCCCTCACCGTGTTTGCCGACCTGACGGTGGCGGTTGAGGCCGGCATGATCCTGGCGGCGCTGCTCTTCATCCGCCGGGTCTCCGCCACGACGACGGTCTCGCGCGTCACCGGCGACTACGTGGAACGTGGGCGCGAACACGCCCTGCAGGGCAAGCACATCCCGGACTACGCGACCGTGATCCGTATTCATGGCCCGTTCCTGTTCGGGGCGACCGACAAGCTGACCGACCTCGAGGCGGAGGCATCCGCGATGCCTGAAATCGTGATCCTCCGATTGAGGAACATGACCGCCATCGACGCCACTGGCCTGCGTGCGATCCAGAATTTCGCCGACGCACTCAGGCGTACGGGGCGGACGCTGCTGCTGTGCGGGGCGCCGTCGCAGCCGACACGGATGATGGAGGACGCCGAGTTTCATCGCCACGTCGGAGGCGACAACATCCTGCCCAATGTCGATGCCGCGCTGCGGCGGGCAGCGGATCTGATGGCGTCGCGCGGGAACGCATCTGTGTGTCCCTGATGCCAGAACCGCTGCGCATGGCGTTTCTCGGCTGCGGGTTCATCACGCGGGTCCACAGCCGCAATCTCAAGGCCCTCGGCGGGGACATCAGCTGCAGCTATGCGAGCCGGGACGGCGCCCGCGCGGAGGCGTTCTGTCGGCAGTACGGCGGCGCAGCAAGCTTTTCCGACTACGCCTCGGCCATCGAGGATCCGCGCATTGATGCCGTCGTTGTGGCCGTGCCGCCGCGGTTTCATCTCGACCTCACACTGCGTGCACTGGCAGCGGGGAAGCACGTCGTGGTGGAGAAGCCGGCCTTTCTCTCCATGGCCGACTACGAGACTGTCCGCGCGGCGAGGGATCGCGCCGCGCGCGTCGTCCTGGTCGCCGAGAACGACCACTACAAGCCGCTTGCCGTCACGTTGCGCCGCCTGCTTGCCGAGCGGGTCATCGGCGACATGGTGTTCGGCCATTTCAGCAGCATCGTCAGGCGGTTGAAGGGCGCGGACGACTGGCGTAACGACGAGACGATGGCCGGTGGTGACGCCTTCTTCGAAGAAGGCATCCACTGGCTCCACCTCGCGAGCAGCCTGGGCCCGGTGATCACTTCCATCACCGGCTTTCGTCCCGCGCCGGCCCCGGAAGGACCGGACCGTCGCGTGAAGAGCATGATGGTGGCCTTCCGCTACGACAACGGCGCCGTGGGCTCGCTCTACTACTCGCGGGAAATCCCGTCGCTGCTGCGCGGCCTGCGTCTCTCGAAGCTCTACGGCCGGAAGGGCATCATCACGTTTGAGTCCAACGGCGCGTTCGTGCTCGTGCGTGGCAGCGGTGTCCCCCGGCTGATTCAGCCTGGCGTCCGGGACATCCGAGGCTACCAGGCGATGTACCGCGATTTTGCAGGAGCCGTGCGGGACGGACGCGCCCCCGAGATGAGTCTCGAACGGGCCATCGACGACCAGCGACTCATGGATCAGATCTACGCGAGTGTCGATGCCTGAGACCGGTTTTGACGTGGTCATCATCGGCACCGGGGCCGGAGGCGGGACGATGGCGCACGCGCTGGCGTCCACGTCGGCGCGGGTGCTGCTCGTCGAGCGCGGTGACTTCGTGCCGCAGGAGCCGGAGAACTGGAGCCCTGAGGCCGTCTGGCGCGATCGCCGATACCGCCCGCGGGACGAACGGTGGATCGACGATCGCCGCCGGCTGAAGCGAACCTTCCGGCCGTACACGCACTACGGCGTCGGGGGGAATACGAAGTTCTGGGGGAGTGCGCTGTTCAGGCTCCGTCGGGAGGACTTCGAGGCGGTGGAGCATGCTGACGGCACCTCGCCCGCATGGCCAATCAAGTACGAGGCGCTCGCGCCGTTCTACGATCGCGCTGAGCGTCTGTTTCAGGTACACGGAGAGGCCGGTGCCGATCCCACCGACCCCCCGCGTGGCCCATTTCCGTGTCCTCCGGTGCCGCACGCGCCGCGCATCGCGGAGATCGTCGAGCAACTCCGGTCCGAGGGGTTGCACCCCGCGCCGCTGCCGCTGGGGCTGCGCGACGGGTGCATCCTCTGCCGGACCTGCAATTCATTCCCGTGTCAGCTGCACGCCAAGAGCGAAGCGGACGTTTGCTGCGTGCGTCCGGCGCTCACGCATGCGAACGTGACGCTCTGGACGAATGCCTTTGCCCGACGTCTCGACACGGATCCGTCCGGGACGCGCGTGGTCTCGGCCGAGATCGAGCGGAACGGCACGGCGGTGACGGTGCATGCGCCCCTCTTCATCGTCGCGTGCGGAGCCGTCAATTCCGCCGCGCTCCTGCTGCGGTCGGCCAGTGCCGTCCACCGGAACGGGCTCGCCAATTCATCCGGTCTGGTCGGGGCCCGCTACATGGCGCACCTGGCCACAATGATCAGTGCGTTCAACCGGCACCGGAAGAACGACACCGTGTTTCAGAAGACCGTCGCGGTAAACGACTACTACCACGCGGGCCCGCGCACGCCGCATCCGCTGGGCCAGATCCAGTCGCAGGGACGCACCCAGGCGGTGGTGTTGAAGAGCGAGTCCCCCTGGTACGGCCGCTGGATACCGTTGCCGGCGTGGGAGTGGTGGGCGTCGGGCGCGGTCGACTGGCTGGTGATGTCGGAAGACCTGCCGCGGCCGGAGAACCGGATCACGATCGACTCGCAGGGCCGTATCCACCTGCGCTACCGCCAGAACAACGTGGCGTCGCATCAGGCGCTCGTTCGCGAAACGAGCCGCATCCTGAAGCGGCTCGGCTTCTTCACCATCACGCACTCGCTCGGGACGAGAAACACCACGCATCAGTGCGGAACACTGGTGTTCGGTGATGACCCTCGGACGTCGGTGCTGGATCCGTTCTGCCGCACGCACGATGTCGAGAACCTCTTCGTCGTGGACGCCTCTTTCTTTCCTTCGTCCGCTGCCGTCAACCCTGGCCTCACGATCGTGGCCCAGGCGCTGCGGGTGGCGGACCATATCAGAGACACCTGCCTATGAAAGCGCGTTCGTTCAGCCACGTCGGCATCACCGTCTCCGACTTCTCGCGATTCGTGCAGTACTACGCGGATGTGTTCGGGTGCCGTCTGGTCGGCGTCGCCGACACGCCGCCGGATCGCGTCCGCTCGTTCTTCGGCGTCGAGGGCGGTGCGGAGGCGCCGCGCTGCAAGATCGGCTGGGTGCGCGTGCCGGGTGGGACCATTCTCGAGATTTTCGAGTTTCAACCGCAGCTGGCGGCCGCGGCCATCCCGTGGAACCGCGTCGGCCTGACGCACTTTTCCTTCAACGTCCGGAACACCCAGCGCTGGTACGACCATCTCACGAGCAAGGGCGTGGAGTGCCTGAGCCGGCCAGAGCAGTCGCCGCGCGGGCACTGGTTCTTCTTTGCCCGTGATTTCGACGGCAACCTGATCGAGATGATCGATCTGGGCCGGATGCACTACGTGCTCCAGTGGGGTGGCGCGCTCGGGGGCTGGTTGTTCCGGCGCGGGATGTACCGCCAGTACTACGGGCGATGACGGACAGCGCGGCCGCACCGATGCTACTCTGTGTGTCACATGCCTCGTGACCCGCAACTGCCAAAAGTCAAGCGTCGCAAATCGAAAGTGCACGGCTGGGGTGTCTTCGCGCTCGAGCCGATCAACAAGAACAAACGCATTATCGAATACGCCGGCGAGCTCATCGACCACAAGGAAAGCCTCAAGCGTGAGACGAAGTACCTGAAGCGCGGCGAGATCTGGTGCTTCACCGTCAACCGGCGCTGGGTACGTGACGCCGAGGTGGGGGGCAACGACGCTCGCTATCTCAATCACGCGTGCAAGCCGAACTGCTACAGCCAGATCGTCGGCAAGACCATCTGGATCCGCGCCGGCCGCAACATCGCGGCGGGCGAGGAACTCACCTACGACTACTACACCGACGGGGAGCGCATCATCCAGTGCCGCTGCCGTCCCGGGTGCAAGCGCTCGCTGTGAGTGTTCCGGGGGCCAGACCGCCCCGGCGCTCGCCTCGTGCGGGCTGGCGACGGTGGGGCCTGGCGTGCGGCGTCGCAGCGGCCATCGTCCTGTCCTTCGTGGGACGGTCTGGTGCCCAGGGCGAGGTCACTGAAGCGGACCTCGACGTGGCCAGTGGTGGTCGGACCATTCGTCTTGGGGCGGTGACCAGCGGGCGGGTCACTACCGTGCCTCTCGAAACCTATGTGGCGCGCGTGCTGGCCGGCGAAGGAGAGCCGCGGGCGCCTGAGGCGGCGCAGCAGGTGCTGGCCATCGCCATCCGCACGTTTGCGCTCGCCAATGCCGGACGCCACGGCGCTGAAGGGTTCGACGTGTGCGACAGCACGCATTGCCAGGTGCTTCGCGCCTCCACCGCGAACACACGGCGCGCGGCCCTGGCCACGGCAGGACGGATCCTCACCTACAATGGCCGCCCAGCCGAGGTGTTCTACTCGGCGTCGTGTGGCGGCACGACTGAGCGCGCGGCGGACGTCTGGCCGGGCGCCGAGCTCCCGTATCTGCAGAGCGTGCCGGACGGCGATGTCCACGCCGACGATCGCGACTGGACGGCGGAGCTCAGCCTGAGTGATATCCGGCAGGCGCTTCGCCGGGCGGGCTTCGAAGGGTCGACGCTGCGACGGGTTGAGGTGGCGGCGCGCAGCGGTTCCGGGCGCGTCACCCGCCTCAGCCTGACCGGCCTTCAACCCGACACCATCAGCGGCGACCAGTTCCGGGCGCTGATGGGCGCGGGTGTCGTGCGCAGCACCGCGTTCACCTTCGTGACGCGCGGGAACGCGCTCCACATCACCGGGCGCGGCTACGGTCACGGTGTCGGCCTCTGCGTCATCGGCGCTGGGCGCCGGGCCATGCGTGGAGAGTCGGTTGAATCGATTCTGTCGACCTATTTCCCCGGCCTCA
>CANJYC010000111.1 GCA_947478985.1 Acidobacteriota bacterium
CCGACAGCGGTATCTGGATCAAACGCGTCGTACCGGAAGATCCCGGCGAGACCGGCCGGTCCCTGGCGCGGTTCGAGGAACATAGACCAGCCCTGACGATCGACATCTTTCGGGGCCGCCGTCAGCGGATTCTCGGTCGCCCAGACATGTGCGATGGTGGCGACAAGGCGCGGGTGCTCGTAACTGCCCATCGCGATCCCGAGGCGCCTCGGACGGTTTGCCGCGTACCACCCCGCGTTGTAGAAGAGCGAGACGCGAAGGCCGTTGGCGAGCCCGCGATTCGGGAGCGGTCGCAGCGTAAAGCGCCCCTGCACGCTCTTGTACTTGTTCGGGTCGGTCTGCGAAAAGCCTTCGCCGTTGTACACCCCTACGTGCACCTCTCCGTAATTCTTCGGCAGGGGCGTGAAGTAGCTCACGCCGAAGTCGGCTGAGCCAGGGATAAGGCCCTCGCGTTCCGGAAACACCGTTCCCTGCACGCGGTACCTGTTCACGCTCTCTTCGAAATCGAGCCACGGCGACTGGTGGAGGCCAAAGCGAATCCAGGAACGCGCATTCAGGACGTTGTCGAACTGTGCGAATGCGTATTTCACGCGGACGGCGAGGCTGCCGGCCATGCTCCCATCGGTGACACGGCGGACGTCGGGCGTGAAGCGAAAGCGGACGTTCGGCGAGACCTGCGCGTTGACATTGAGGTATCCGCGCGTGACATCGAAGGCGTTCAGGCCGTCGCGGTTCTTGAGCTCGGCGTTGTACTGGAGGTACGAGATCATGCCCACCCGGACGATCGGGTAATCCGGTGCAGCGGTTGCGGCCGGGGCCGGCTGGGTCTGGGGAGTGGCCTGCTGGGCTGCGGCAGGCGCGGCGGCACACAGGAACAGAATGGTGGCGAGTCGTGTAAACGTCATGCAACGTTTATACGACCGCGATATGTGCACGAGGTAACGAAGTTGTTACGTTCGTGTAACGAAACAGCCGGCTGCTACTTGTCGACCTGCCTCAGCGGAATGTAGTTCGGCCCGGCGCCCTCGCGTGCCAGCCCTTCGAGCTGGACGTTGTGTCCTTTGACGGGCGGCAGATCCTGGAACATGAAGTCCCACTTCCATCGCTCTGACGGGTTTGATGCCTGCAGCCAGCTCGCCGCTGGCACCGGGCGCGTGAAGACCACCGTGCCAGCGCCCGCATACGCAGTTCCGGGCATCGCACCGCCGAGGGCACGCCGCACCTCGTCCGAAGTCTGGTAGGCGATGTCCAGGCCAAGCGCACGGGCCAGCCCGGCCAGAATCAGACAGTCTTCGCGGGCTTCAGCCGGCGCAACAATGGCGAGCGACGCGGACTGGACCTGGCCCTGGTCATTGGTAAACAGCGCATCCTTCTCCACAAAGGCGTAGCCAGGAAGCACGACGTCGGCAGCGGCAGCGTGAGGCGTCATGACCACGCCCTGGACGGCCAGCAGCGACAGTTTTCCTGTGCGGCGCGCCTCAACAAGCCATGACAGATCACCAATCGAGCCGTCCGGACCAGGGTCGAGGACGTAGACGGCCTTTACGCGGCCGGCCTCGACTGCGGCCTTGAGCTCGGCCAGGTCCGGCGCGGGGCCATCGTTGCCCTGGCCGACCATGAAGCCAAGGTCGCGCGCGCCGTTGACGTTGGGCGCGTTGGCTGCCGGGATCTTGAACTTCGCGTTCGGCGGCTGGGGCTTCTCACTTCGAGTCCACGCCATGCTCACCGACTTCAGCCCGTCGGCGCCGAGCAGCCCCTGCACCATCTGCTTGAGGACGAAGAGCTCTTCGGTCGCCGCGTGGGCGGAGACGATGAAACGCACCGCGTCCGGGTCCGCCGCCGCCGCTTCCTGAATTTTGTCGCGCAGCCGCGGCTCCGCGTCGTGCCACCCGACCTTCTCGAGCCCCGCAGCCGTGCGGATCATCGGTCGGCGCAGCCGCGTCTCGCTCTCAATCCAGTGATAGTTGAAGCGGCCGATGTCGCACATCCAGTAGCCGTTCACGTCCGGATTGAAGCGTGGCGTCATCCGGATAAGCTGCGAACCTTTGGCCCACTCCGGCTTCGCCTTCAGCCATGCACTGGTGCTGCAGCCCTTCGAGCAGAGCGTGCACGTCGTGTCGACGACGGTGGGATTGTCCCAGGGGCGGCTCTTGAAGCGGTAGTCACGCGTCGTGATCGCGCCAACGGGGCAGACGTCCATCAGGTTGCCGGAGAGCAGCGAGTGGACGCCGTGCTCCTGGAACGTGGCGATTTCGCTGCCGCAACCGCGGTCGACGACGCCGATCTGGGCGTCGGTGTCGATTTCCTTCATGAAGCGGACGCAACGCGTGCAGAGAATGCAGCGGTTGCGGTTCAGCATGAGGGTCGGACCGAAGTCGACGTCGGCCTTGACGCCTTCACCGTCGAAGGTCCGGCGGGGAAAGTCCATGCGGCTGTCGGCCGGTCCGAACGTATAGGAGAAATCCTGCAGCGGACACTCGCCGCCCTTGTCGCACACCGGACAGTCGAGCGGGTGGTTGACGAGCAGGAATTCGAACACGCCGGCGCGCGCGGCGACGGTTTCGGCATCACGAGTCGAGACGACCATCCCCTCGGTGCAGACCGTCGAGCACGAGGTCTGCAGCTTCGGCATCTTCTCAATCTTGACGATGCAGACGCGGCAGGAGCCATCGATGCTGATGCCCGGGTGATAGCAGTAGTAGGGCACCGAGATGCCGGCTTCAATAGCCGCCTGCAGGACCGTTCTGCCCTTTTCGACCGTGACCGGCCGCCCGTCGATCGTCAGCGTGACCGTTTCCATAACCGTCAAATCATATCAATAAGCCCCGGATTCGGAGCGATCAGGATTCGATGAAGGTCGCGAGGGCCGCATTGTCACGATTGACCCGGATCTGGCGGACGGGCGCCTCTGCCCGGAAGCGGTGCTCGACGCGTTTGTCGGTGATGGGTACCACGATCTCCTGCGTGCGCCCGTTGGCATAGGTTATGGTCACCGTCACCGGCAGGTCGAAAATCGCGTCAGAGAGCTGCTCGAACCGGACAACGATGTCGGCACCCTCAACCCTGGCGCTGTAGCGGATGGACGGCAGTTCCGCGTTGTAGATCCAGCGCTCGAAAAATCGCTCGAGCGACGTGCCGGACTCTGCCTCGAATGCCAGGCGCAGGTCGTCGGTCCCGGCCTTCTTGAATTTCTGCTCGTCGTAGAACCGCCGCACGGCGTTGAAGAACACCTCGTCGCCAAGCCAGCGCCGCAGCATGTGCAGCACCCCCGCGCCCTTGTTGTAGACGAGCGCCCGAAAGATGCGGCTGTCATTCTTGATGTGCCCGAGGCGATACCCCAGACTCACCGGTCCTTCGTCGGAATCCGACAGCGTCCACCGGCGGAACTGCTGCACCATGTTCCCGAAGGTCTCGGGACCGCGCGTCCTCTGCGCGTAGAGCGCCGCGAAGTACTGCGCGAAGCCCTCGCTGAGCCACTGGTCATGGTAGTTCTTCCACCCGACACCCTGGCCCCACCACTGGTGAGCAAGTTCGTGGGCCAGGAAGAACTCCGGAAAGCCGGTAAAGGCTGCCGGATCCTCGCGCCAGTTGGCGGTCGAGTTAGCCACGGGACTGTTGATCACCGCGAAATAGCCAGGACTGTGCCCGCCTGGGAGGGCGCTCTCGACCAGTGCCACCGTGAGCGACGCATACGGCACGTCGCCCATCAGCGACCCGTAGAACCGCATGATGCTCTCGACCGGTTTGAGCAGGTCGCGCCCCTGCTTCTGCAACTGCGGGTTGGCGTCGACGGCCAGCGCCACGGAGGTGCGTGCCCGATCGCGTCGCGGTCGCCCGTCCGGTGCCGCCAGCTCCACGGTCGACTCGGCCACCCGTCTGAAGCGACTGACGACGAACGCAAGGTATCGGAGCGGCTCATTGGCGTGGAACACGAAGACCTGCCCGTCGGGCACGTGGATGAGGTCGAGGAGGGTGACTTCGGTACCGGCGCCCGCGGACTGCCCGCTGGCGACGCAGCCGAAGCCCTGCGGCACGGTGATGCGTATCGTCGCGGTGGAGTAGTCGCCGATCGCGTTCTGCGGATACCAGTACGACCGGCTGCTCAGGAGATAGTTCGGCTCCGTGACGACGGTCGGAAGCGTGTCGGGCACCTGCATCGGCACCTGCACCGCTTCGTTCTCCAGGTCCTGCGGCGGCAGGATGCCGGAGTAGGTGATGACGAGCGTCACGTCGGTGTCCTGCACCAGCGTCGTCGGCAGGTTCACGATGATCGTGTTCTGACTGCGCACGCGCAGGTGCAGGAGACGACCGAACTCCAGGCTGACGACGCTACTGACCTCGAGCGGCTCCGCCAGCCGCAGCGTGAGCGTGCTGGTGCCGCCCGCGCGGATGCGCAGCAGCAGCCGCGCCCGTCCCTGAATGAAATGCCGGTCGGGCACGACCTGCGCTTCGACGTTGGCGTCGAGAATGTCGTACTCGAGCAGCGAATCGTCGGTAAAGAAGCGCCCCTGCGCAGCGAGCTTGGCGGTTGACGGATACAGCGAGATCGTCCGCTCCCGCTGGCGCGAGAACAGCGTGATGTCCTCGGCCTGCGCGCCGGTACGGGCAAAGGTCAGCGTCCCCCAGCGACGCGTCTGCACCTCTGCCAGGAAGTCGCTTTGCGGTGGGAGCAGATACCAGTTGTCTGCGCTGAGATCAGAGATGTCGAGGCTGAAGGACTTCGGCCCCTCACGCTGGAAGATCTCCTCGGCCCGGCGCTGGAGGCGGGGGTCTACGGGCATCGGTGAGAGCCGGTCCGAGGTGACGCTGGTCTCGTAGTCGCTCGGATGGATGCGCACATACGCCGAATCGAACGCCGTCGTGACGGTGTCCGCGCCCGAGAAGATGCGCACCTGACCCTTTTCCGCCGCAGGTGCCGGTGAGAACCGCATCTCGCCTCGACCGATGACCACGAGGCCCGTGACGCCGTCGTCGCTGTCGATTGGGAAGACCGAGCCGGCGGGAAGCGAGAGCTGGAAATCCTCGGTCGAGATCAGGAGATCGTGCGCGGCGAGCTGCGTCGTCGTGCTGACATGCAACCGGTACAACCCCTCCACGGTCGTCAGACCCTCGCCGCCCGCGATGCGCCACGAATCCGGTGCACCGCCAGCCGGGCGGCGCACGTTGAGGCTCACGGTGGCAATGCGCGCGCGTCCGGCTGTTTCGGCGAACAGCTCGACCACGAGCCGATAGCCATCGCCGATGGGAGCCCCTTCAAGCGGGGCGCGGTCGCGTTCCTGGACCACTGCGCGCACCACGCCGGCCGTGAACAGGCGGGACGCAAAGCCCTCGACCTGATTGTCGGGCACCGACGATGCGTACAAGGCGGCGTGCGCCTGTCGATCGCCTGCACGTACAGCGGCCTCGAGGCGCAACAGCAGGAGATTGACCGGATCGACAGGGGAGGGAGACTGCGCCCACGCGGGCACAGCGAGTGTCACGGCACATGCGATTGCGAAAAGGACCCGCGCCACTACGGCCAATTAGACGACAGGCGGAGTGATTTCAGCTAACGGTTTGCCCCCGGCGCCGGCACTCGTGCCAGGAACACTATCGGGGAAGCGCGAGCAGCACGTCGCCACCGTCGCGGTAGCGTTCGATCGCGCCACCGGCACGCAGCGCTGCCGATGTGTCCTCACCTTCACGGCCGAGGTATGCCCCTTCATGGACGATGACGTGGGTAGCGCCGGCGACGCGCAGTGCATCCATCGAGAGCGCGGGATGCAGCGGCAGTTCGCGCAGCGCAAACACGAGACTGCCGTACTGGGGCGGGTAGAAGCCGCTGTAGCCGTTGATCAACTTCGACCAGTGAGCCGTCGTGTAGTAGGTGGCCCGCAGATCGAATTCAGGCTCACCGAGCGGCAACTCGGCCAGCACGGCTGGCCCGAAGCGGCGGACCCCGTCGCGGTAGATAGGCGGCGCCTGGTCGGGTGGGTAGACGCGTGCCTCCGGCGAGTGATAACCGGCGAGTGCGGTGGTCCCGTTCACGAGGAACGGCACCGCGGTGCCTTCGAAAAGGAAGAGCACGGCGAGCACCGAGACCATGACCGGCCCCCAACTACGCCGGCTGAGGACGGCCGCGCCATATCCGCCGAGGACCGCGAGCATCAACGTCACAATCATGCCGAAGCGCGCCGGCGTACGCAGCCCTTCAAAGCCCGGGACATACTCGAACAACCAGCGATAGGGCGCCGCGATGTCCAGCGGGCGGCCAAGCACGTGTGGCACCGGGCCGAGAGACAGCCAGAACGCCGCGATGAGGCCGACGAAGAAGACGCCGCGGTCCGTGAGGAAGGCCGCGCACCGCTGACGCGCAACCGAGGACAAGGCGAGCACGACGGCATACGCGGCGGCGGCGCGTACCAGCATCTGTGTCACATTGCCGATGCGAATCTGGAA
>CANJYC010000112.1 GCA_947478985.1 Acidobacteriota bacterium
GGCAGACCGCGCAGGCGTCGCGACCCCGTTCGCCATCTGGAACCTGCAGGAACGGGGAGAAATTCTGATCGACCCCGGCGTGCAGGTCTACGAGGGCATGCTCATCGGCGAGAACTCCCGCACCAACGACATGGATGTCAATGTGTGCAAGGAGAAAAAGCAGACCAACATGCGCGCCTCGAGCGCCGACGAGGCGATCCGGATCGTGCCCCCGCGCAGGCTCAGCCTGGAGCAGGCGGTTGAGTTCATCAACGACGACGAGCTGGTCGAGGTAACGCCCAAGAGCATCCGGCTGCGGAAGCGGATCCTCCCAGCCAACATGAGGCCGAAGAAGGCCGAGTAGGGTCGGCCGTGTCGTCTTCCCGACACAGTGGCCGCAATCCCGGAGGACAGGATGGACACCGATGTCCGTTCTGTCCGCGTCGACCTGCCCGCCTGACGGTGCCGTTCTAGAAGTCAGGCCGAAATTCAGCACGTACGGCTCAGACGGTCCGGGTCTGAATGCGCCTGTAGATTCGGGCACAGCACTTGCCGTCACAGGGTCCGTCTGTCCCTTCGGGCAGTACCTCTCAAGGAGACCCCCGTGCTGCTCGGCGCTCTGTCATTCCTGTCCAACGACCTGGCCATCGACCTCGGCACCGCCAACACGTGCGTCTTTGCCAGAGGGCAGGGCATCGTGATCAACGAGCCGTCCATCGTGGCGGTGAACAACATCAGCGACAAGATCGAGGCGGTGGGCACCGAGGCCAAGGAAATGCTCGGCCGGACCCCCGGGTCGATTACCGCCATCAAGCCGATGCGCGACGGCGTCATCGCGGACTTCGACGCAGCGGAGCGGATGCTCGGCTACTTCATCAAGAAGGCGCACCAGTCACGCCGGTTCGTTCGGCCACGCGTCATCATCGGCGTGCCGTCAGAGATCTCCCAGGTGGAACGGCGTGCGGTACGCGACAGCGCCTATCGCGCCAAGGCCAGCGAGGTGCACCTGGTGGAGGAGGCCATGGCGGCTGCGATCGGTGCCGGTCTCCCGATCGAATCAGCGACGGGCAACATGATTGTCGACATCGGCGGAGGAACCACGGACATCGCCGTGATCTCCATGGCTGGTGTCGTCTACAGCAAGTCGGTGCGCATCGCCGGTAACGCGATGGATGAGGCGATCACGCTCTACGTACGGCGGGAGCACAACCTCCTGATCGGTGAGCGCACGGCCGAGCGGATCAAGATGGAGCTGGGGTCGGCCTCACCGCTGTCCGAGCGCCGCTCGATGGAAGTGAAGGGGCGCCACGTGATCGAGGGCATGCCGGTCACCGTGACGTTGAGCGATCACGAGGTGCGCGGGGCGCTCGAGGAGCCGGTGCGCGGCATCGTCCAGGCCGTGCGCGATGCGCTCGAGCGGATTCCACCGGAACTCTCCTCGGACATCTGCGATCGCGGCATTGTGCTGAGCGGCGGCGGCGCGCTGCTGCACAATCTCGACGAGCGGCTCCGACGCGAGACCGGCCTGCCGGTGATGATCTGCGAGGATCCTCTCTCGGCCGTGGTGCTCGGCGCGGGCAAGATGCTGTCGGATACGGCGCTATTGCGAAAGGTGTCGATCGACTAGCTGTCGCAGCCAGGGCGATCGAGACACGCGGTTCCTGTGGCCGGAGGCAGATAAGCCCCCGCAGGGACCGCGTGTTCTTGTGTACGGCAGGTTCTCGGTCGGTTGTCAGACCCACTCGGGGGCGGGCTGGATCGTCGACTCCGGCTTCTTGCCCGGATCCGGTCGACCGCTTCCCTCGAGGCGGCTGATCGCGCGCACGGTCATGTCCTCGTCGCAGGCAATCTGGCACGCGAGGCGGATGCCGGTCAGGCCCCGCTCTTCGAGCTTGCTCTTCTCGGCTCTGGTCATCTTCGACGGTGCGCCACTCACGAATTCCACGCGGCAGGTCGTGCACCGCGCGTTTCCTCCGCAGGCATGGAGGATGTCGACGCCGGCGTCTTCTTCCATCGCCAGTACGAGTCGCTTTCCCGACTCCACGTCCACGCTCGGAAATCCCTCGACAGTCAGCTTCGGCATAGCCCCTATGTTAACGTATCGGCTTGACCATGACTGACGGCATCCCGAATATCCCGCGTCCCTCCCAACTCTGGAAGCACCTCACGGCGGATCGAAAAGCGCAGGCTGCGGATGCGTTCTGGCGGGACGAGAACGCCGCGATGGAACAGGCCGAGGTGATCGCCGTGATCGCCCAGCGGCTGAAGTTTCGCGCCAAGAGCGTCGTCGCGATGCCGATTGACCGGAAGGTGAGGCAGCTTGTCGGCTTGTCGGGTGCTTCAGAGCTGGTCGCTGCCCGCCTCCTCGTCTCGTTTCACCTGGTGCATCAGCGTCCGATGATGGGGGCCTTTCTCGATGCGCTGGGGATCGCCCATGAGGAAGGGCTCATCGCCGACGAGAGCATGGAACCGCCGTCAGCTGACGCCCTGGCGGGCGCCGCCGCGACGCTGGCGAAGGCGTACCCCGCCGATGACGTGAGACTCTATCTGTCGACGCTCGTCTGGCAGGATCCCGCGACGTGGGGCGGCCTGGCCGAGACACCTCAGGTGGCCGTCGTCACAGCCTGATGTTCAACTGGGTCGCCAGCCCTGAGGGGTGGATCGCACTGCTCACGCTGACGGTCCTCGAGATCGTCCTCGGCATCGACAACATCGTCTTCATCTCGATCCTTGCGGGGAAACTCCGGAGCGAGGATCGCGATCGTGCCCGCAAGACAGGGCTGCTCCTGGCAATGTTCATCCGCCTGGGCCTGCTGGCCTCCATCGTCTGGGTGATGAGTTTGACCACGCCGCTGTTCTCGGCCTTCGGCAATGCCATCTCAGGGCGCGATCTCATCCTGGTCATCGGGGGCCTGTTCCTTATGGCCAAGAGTACCCAGGAGATTCACGAAAAGCTCGAGGGCGAGGAGGGGCATGCATCCGGCAAGGTGGCGGCCTCATTTGCCGCTGTCATCGTACAGATCATGCTGCTCGACATCGTGTTCTCGCTCGACTCGGTGATTACCGCCGTCGGCATGGCCGATGACATCGTCGTGATGATGCTCGCGGTCGTAATTGCGGTGGGCGTGATGTTCTTTTCGGCCGGTACCATCAGCGAATTCGTGGAGCGCCACCCGACAGTCAAGATGCTGGCGCTCAGCTTTCTGCTGCTCATCGGCGTGTCGCTTATCGCCGAAGGGTTTGACCAGCACATCCCGAAGGGCTACATCTATTTCGCGATGGCCTTCTCGGTGTTCGTGGAGATGATCAACCTCCGCCTTCGGACGAGAGGGCAGCCCGTGCACCTGCGCCAGCCGTACTCGGAGCCCTGAGACGGATGCGGGCCGTGCCATGGGCCCTGATTGTGGAACAGTCCCCGCGGGCGCCAGGCTCTGCCCCCATAATCAGAGGCATGCGACTGGAGGACCTGGGGTGGGACGACGAGTGGGCGGCGCTGTTTGCCGTCCATGCGGTGGAAGACGTCGAACCGGCCCGCGTGGCCATCGAGTTCAATCACATCTTTCGCGTCTATGCCGCCACGGGAGAGTTCGACGCGACGACCGCAGGCCGCGTGAAGCACCGTGCTGCCAGCCGCGCCGAGTTGCCGTCGGTGGGCGACTGGGTGGCGGTGCGCAAGCGTCCGGATGAGGGGCAGGGCGCGATCGTGGCCGTGCTGAAGCGGCGGTCGTGGTTTTCACGCAAGATGGCGGGACAGCTCACCGACGAGCAGGTGGTCGCCTCGAACGTGGATGTCATCTTCGTGGTGATGGGGTTGGACGGAGATTTCTCTCCCCGCCGTCTGGAACGCTATCTCCTCCTCGCCCGCGCGAGTGGCGCGGTGCCCGTCGTTCTGCTCACCAAGCCTGATCTGGCAACGGATGAGCCCGCTCAGGTTGCGGCGGTGACAGCGGTGGCCGGCACGGTGCCAGTGCATGTCGTCAGCCCGAAACACGGCCAGGGGCTTGAGCATGTGGGCACGCACCTGAAAGCCGGGCGTACGGGGGCGCTGCTCGGCTCGTCAGGCGTCGGCAAGAGCACCATCATCAACAGCCTGGTCGGTGAAGACGTGCAGAGGACGCGCGAGGTCCGGCAGGCCGATTCGAAGGGGCGTCACACGACAACGCATCGGCAACTCGTGGTGCTCCCGGGGGGTGGCCTCATCATCGACACGCCGGGCATGCGCGAATTGCAGCTTTGGGACGTCGATCAGGCCGTGAAGGACACCTTCGACGACATCGATGCGCTCGGCGCCTCGTGTCACTTCACCGATTGCCGTCATCGCGGGGAACCGCGATGCGCCGTTCGCGCGGCTGTTGATGCCGGCGTGGTTCCCGCCGAACGGCTCGAGCGCTACCTGGCCTTCAACAGGGAGCTGGCCCTGCTCGCCGAACAGCAGGACGAGCGCGCGATGCTGGAACGGAAGCGTCAGGGACGGGCGATGGGGCAGGCGCTGAGAGCGCGGCTGCAGCACAATCGCGGGCAGTAGCGCTGCTGCGAGCTACAGCTCAGGTGGCAGCGGGATCGTCACGTTCGGCACGGGCGGCACGGGAATCGGCTGTGGAACGACGGGAGCCCGTCCGGACGGCACTGCGGGGAGCGGCGTGTCGATCAGCCGGCGGATCGGCCCCAGCAGCAGGACAGACGCGACGACCATAATGATGGCGGCACCTGCCGCAGCCAGGCGCAGGCGGCGCCCCACCGAGGGCGCTGCGTCGGTCGCCTGAAGCTGCTTCAGATCGAGGCGCGCCACGGCGGCACGAATGATGTCAGGGGTAATCGAGGAAACCCCGCGTTCCGCTCCCGCCATCAGGGCGCGGTCACAGATCAGATTGATGATGCGCGGGACGCCGCCGGAGAAGGCATTGACGATGTCGAGCGCCTCGGGCTCGAATGTCACTTTCGACGTCCCATTGGCAATCGTCAGCCGGTGCGCGATGTAGGCGGCCACCTCCCCGCGGGTCAGCGGCTTCAGCCGGGCGCGAAGCGAGATGCGCTGGTCGAGCTGGCGCATCGGGGTGGCCGCCAGGACGTCGAGCAGATCGAGCTGGCCAATCAGGACGATCTGGAGGAGCTTCGCCTCGTTGGTCTCCAGGTTCGAGATGACGCGCAGCTGCTCGAGCACCTCCGGCGACAGATGCTGGGCTTCGTCAATGATGAGCACCGCACTGCCGCGAATCGTGATGAGAGACAGCAGGAACTCATGCAGAGTCGTGATCAGCTGATGGGTGCTCGCCGACAGCAGCTTGCCGCTGCGTCCGGCCTCGCGCGACACCACGCCGAAGTCCAGCAGCGCCTCCCGGAGCAGCTCGTCGATCGAGAGGAAGGGATTCAGGATGAGCGCGGTGAACGTGGTCGGTTCGAGCTTCTGCAGCAGGGCGCGGCAGATGGTGGTCTTGCCCGTGCCGATGTCGCCGGCCAGGACGATGAACCCCTCACGGCGCCGGATGGCCTGGAGCAGTTGGGTGATCGCATCCTCGTGCGACTCGCTGCGGTAGAGGAAACGCGGGTCGGGCGCGAGCGTAAAGGGCGGCTGAAGGAATCCGTAGAACTCCTCGTACATGGGCGGCTGGGTTCTGATGGAGGAGGGGGCGCTCACGCCAGATGAAGCATAGCAGGAGATTATAATTTGCGGATGCTGCTCCTTGTGCTGCTCCAGACGTTCTTTATCTCGACCCTGCCTCCGGCCGAGTTGCAGAACAAGCAGGCCGTGCTCGAGACCACGCAGGGGACCATCGTGCTGGACCTGCTCGCCGACGCGGCGCCGACGCATGTGGCGCACTTCATCACGCGCGCGCGCGAAGGCGCCTATAACGGCACGACGTTCCATCGGGTGATGGCCATGGGGATCATTCAAGGGGGCGATCCCATCTCGAAGGACCCCTCTCAGGCCGCCAAGTACGGCACTGGAGGCCTCGGGGAACTCCGCTTTGAGCCCAATAGCGAAAAGCACACCCGCGGCGCCGTCTCGGCGGTGCTGGTGCCAGGGCGGCGGGACAGTGGCGGCTCGCAGTTCTTCATCTGCGTCACCGATCAGGCCGCGCTCGACGGCCAGTACACGGTCTTCGCTCGGGTCGCGGAGGGGATCAACGTGGTGCAGAAGATCTCCAACATGCCGGCGGAGGCGACCGTGCCTGCCGATCGCATCGTCATGACCAGGGTCACCATCCGGGACAAGCCGGCGCCGGTGCCGGAGCCGTTCCTCTCCGAGACATCAGAGGAGCTCGGCCGGACGCGGGCCGTCATCGAGACGTCGCTGGGGAACATGACCGTCGAGTTCTTTGTCGATCGCGCGCCGAATCACGTGCGCAACTTCCTCCGCCTGGCAGCGGCCGGCGTCTACGACGGCACGGCGTTCCACCGCGTCGTCCGGGGCTTCGTCATCCAGGGGGGGTATCTGCCC
>CANJYC010000113.1 GCA_947478985.1 Acidobacteriota bacterium
CGCGGGCTGCTCTGTCCATTCCAGTATTTTGGGTTGCACGACAACACCGACTTGTCGTCGGTCCGGTGGTCTCGCAAAGGATACGACACAGCAGAACTCGAGCGCCTGTATACGGGAGACGATGCGCGGGTGAGCCTGGTGCTGGAGCAGGTATCACGGAAGCACCGGGATGCCGGGACGATGCGCGCCCTGGGCTTCTGCGTCAGCATCGCGCACGCGCAGTTCATGGCGCGTCGGTTCACGGAAGCGGGTCTCCCCGCGCTCGCTGTGTCCGCAGACACCGACAGCGACGCGCGTAAGGAGGCCCTGGCATCGCTACGTGCCGGGCGGGTGCGGGCCCTCTTCGCGGTGGACCTGTTCAACGAAGGCGTCGATCTCCCAGAGGTCGACACACTGCTCTTTCTTCGTCCGACGGAAAGCGCTCTCGTGTTTCTCCAGCAACTCGGACGAGGGCTACGACGCCACGAAAGAAAGGACTGCGTGACGGTGCTGGACTTCATTGGCCAGTCGCACCGGCAGTTCCGTTTCGACCTGCGCTACCGCGCCGTCACGGGGACTACGCGAACCGAAGTCGAGAAACAGATTCAATTGGGCTTTCCATTTCTCCCTGCTGGCTGCTCGCTGCAGTTGGACCGAGTCGCCACGAAGATCGTCCTCGACAACCTGAAGAGTGCCATTCCATCCCGTCGCCCTGCCATGGTGAGGGATTTGAGGGGACTGGCCGATGCGCGTTCGTCTGAAGGCGGGCGCCGCGTCACTCTGCCGGACTTCCTTCGGGAGACAGGGCTGGAACTGGAGGACGTGTACCGGTCTGGCAGTTGGTCGGGCCTGCAGCGAGAGGCCGGCGTGAAGGTGCCGGCGCCGGGTCCACACGAAGCCCTGGTCGGCGATCGCCTGGCGGGGATTCTTCATGTGGACGACCCGTTGCGGCTCACCGCTTATGAGCGACTCGCCACCTATGGTTCTGTCGACGGACTTGCAAATGCGGATCGCCGGCTCATGACCGGTTTCCATTTCGCCGCGATCCCTTCGCGGATCGCACCCGCGACGCTCGCCGAGTCCGTCGCCCTCCTGCACGCGCATCCGGCGATCGTCGAAGAGTTGTCAGAACTGATTCCCCTGCTGGACGAGCGCTCGGAGCACCTCACGCATCCGCTCGAGTTGGCTCAGCCTGACGGAACGTCCCTGCGGGTACCTCTGTCCGTTCACGCCAGGCACACAGTGGACGATGTCCTGACGGCGCTTGGGATACTGGACTTCGGGAAGGCCGCGTGGAAGCAGACCGGCGTCATCCGGGATGAGCGCACGAACTCTGACCTGTTCTTTGTGACGCTCGAGAAGTCGGAGCGTGAGTATTCGCCGTCGACGCTCTACAAGGATTATGCGATCTCGTCGACGCTCTTCCACTGGGAGTCCCAATCAACCACCACCCAGGAGTCAAACACCGGTCAGCGCTACATTCATCAACGAGAACGTAACGGCAACATCCTGCTGTTCGTGCGTTCACGGAAGAAGCAGGATGGGCGGACGATGCCGTATACGTGCCTCGGCCTGGCAGACTACGTTTCCCACAAAGGGGAGCGACCAATCAGCTTTGTGTGGAGGTTACGAAGACCAATGCCTGCGGATTTCTTCCGGCAGGCAAAGGTAGTCAGCGGCTAGGGTCACGAGTCGCTCTCTGCCACGGCTGGCGCGAATCAGGAGCCTGGCCGCTTCCAGGGTCCAGCGAAGCTGCATCAGCGGTGTCTGTCTTTGTCAGTCACTCGTAGTGCGAGTTGTGCGCCGACAGCTTCGTGCGAGAGCACCTCGCCGCGCTCGATTTGGGCCAGGCCCTCTTCCACCTCACGCGTGAACCACTCGTCGTAATCGACAAGCCGCTCAATCGCCTCGCGCGCCAGGGCCTCGGCCTCGCAGCCCCGTTTGCCTGCGGCACGCGCAAGTTTCGCCTCGAGATCGGGCGAGAGGGGGACGTTCATGCGGCCAGTGTACAAGAGGCCCTTGGGGGGGCAGCTCATGCGTGTCAACTTGGCGCGTACACGAATGTTCTCGGTTATTGAAGCTGTGAAATCCCTGGATACCGGTGGCAGATCGCCCGAGGCCTTCGGCCGCGATGCGATGCGGCGACAGGTTGATGTATATACTTAACTCGTGTTCGAGTGGGATGCCAGAAAGGCCGGAGCAAACCTGGCCAAACACGGCGTCTCATTCGAGGAGGCCGCCACGGTATTCGGAGACCCGGATGCCCTGGATGGCCCGGACATCCAGCACTCCGCAGGGGAAGCCCGGTATCTTCGCCTTGGACGGTCGGTACCTGGTCACGTCGTGATCGTTGCCTATACGCTGAGGACTTCAGGCCATGTCGAAACGATCCGTATCATCAGCGCCCGCCGTGCGAGCCGCAAAGAGCGTGCGGCGTACGGTGGCCCCACGAAAGATTGACGTGTCGGACATTCCAGAGACGTCGGCGGCACAACTCCGCGCGATGCGGCGCGTCGGGCGCCCCCCACTTGGGGCACAGACCAGGCGGCTCATTGCCATTCGCCTCGACCCCGAAGTGCTCAAACGCTTTCGAATGGAAGCCAGGCGCCGCAATCTGGGCTACCAGACGCTGATTCATCGCGTCCTCGCGGAGTACGTTCAAAAGCCCGTTGCGTAGCCCGTCTCCTGCCGGGCGCGCCACTTCAGGCCAGCTATCGCGGAAGTCTCGATTCGCACCCTGGCCGGCATCTCGGTCGATGACCATCGGCTCGAACATCCAAGGAGGAGCAGCGTTGTCGCACGACTATGAGACGACCGGTATGGCGTGCCCCCAATGCGGCCGGCCGGTGGGGGTGATTGCGCGTCGTTCCTCGAAGCGAGTCGAATGTCGCTGCCCATCGTGCGGCCATCGCTGGGAAGCGACACCCGAGTCCGTCGAGAAGGCGCTCTAGTTCCCGGCGAGTTGCGGTAACGCGAAATCGCGCGAGCCAATCCGCAACTGCCCGTTGACGATCCAGCGGGTGATGTCGACATCGCGGTCGCGAACCGTCAACCTCACGTCGGGTGCGCCGACGGCCAGATACTCCGGCAACGCCTCGATGACGAAGCGTTCGCCTTTGGCCAGGCCCTTCTCAACGACCTCACCGCTTGAGTACCGCACGAAGACCCACGTGTTCGTGCCAGGCTCGAGTCGCCCGTACGGGGACGCTGAAGAGGTTGCGACAGGTGAGGCTGCCGCCGCGGATTCCGCAAAGTTGGCTGATGGCTCTGCGTTGAACGGCAACGCAGATGCCGGCAGCGCCGCCCTTGCGGTGGCGGGCCGTGCGGGGCCGGCGAACACCCAGATCGCCCACCCCGTAGCGGTCAGGGCCACCACTGCGAAAGCGATCGCGACGAGGTGTCCTCGTCCTCCCGCCTCCACCCTCGGAACCGCGATAGCCATCTGATGGTCGCGAAGTGGCTCAGAGGGATGTGCAGGAGCGGGGGCATCGTAGGGGACCTGCACCAGCGCCGCGTACTTCCTGAGGCCTTGCTGGTAGAACTGCTCGTTGTAGAACGTGCGTGCCCGACCCTCTTCGAGGCCCTGCACCTGAGTTTTCGACAGCAGCAGCGAGTGGGCGACCTGCTCGACCGTCAGGCCTTGCGCCGTGCGCGCGGACGCGAGGCGGGTGCCGATCGCGCCACGATCGCTCACGCGAGCCGGCGGCTCCCGCGTCAGGTCTGCCGCCACGACGTCCCTCCGCTCACTCATGCCGACGTCCCCCCCATCTTCAGCAGCACCGGGCGTTCGCGACGGTTGATCCTAACTGAACTCGACGGAGCGTTTCGTGAATGCTCCGTCCATCCAGAAACCCGTGATCGGGAAGCGCGTATCCCGGCGGCGCGTGGCCACGGCGCCCGCCGCCACAAGCAGCGGAGCGTAGTGCTCCCAGGTGGGCAATGCGATGGCGGCGCCGGGAGCGCGGACCCTGAAATCGAGCAAGGCATCGATGTCAAAGCGGGAGATGGCGTCAGCGGCCCAGTGGTCGAACTCCTGGGCCCACGCCGGCACCCCAGGTCTGAACGCGTACCGCATGTTGTGTGTCAGGAAGCCACTCCCGAAGATCAGCACCCCTTCCTCGCGAAGCGGTGCCAGGGCCTGACCGAGGCGAAACAGTTCCTGGGGGTCAAGCACCGGCATCGAGACCTGAAGCACCGGGATGGTGGCCTCCGGATACATCACGACCAGCGGCACGTACGCGCCGTGGTCCAGGCCGCGCTCCGGTTCATCTGCCCACGGGATGCCCGCCTCCGTCAGCAACCCACGGACGCGCGTGGCCAGCGCCGGCGCTCCAGGAGCCGGATAGGCCGTCTGGTAGTACCGATCCGGGAACCCGTAGAAATCGTAGACGAGCGGGACCGTGCGCGTGGCGCCCAGTGTTGTGGGACGTTGCTCCCAGTGGGCGGAGACCATGAGGATGCTCTGCGGCTTCGGCAACGCTTCGGCCCACTCGGCAAGCTCACTGGTCCAGATGGCATCGTCGAGCAGAATCGGTGCGCCATGCGCAGCGAAGATGACAGGCGTCGTCATGGTCTCGTTGACTATGTTCGCGAGGCCAATCCCGCGTCAAACCGTGCGCACGGTCGGCGCCCCCGTTCAACGGGCGACGGTGACGCGCAGGAAGGTCGCGGGAATCGCGGTGGCGCCTGTGGCCCCACGCTGGTTCTGGCGCTCGAAGAGCGCCTCGAGCTCCCGCTGAAGATCTGCCGTCCTGCCGTTCTGTTCGGCCGCGGCGAACGCATTCATCGTGGGCCCGTAGAAATCGCGGAAGTCCGCGACAAACGCGGACGGCGTGCCCGACGGCCTGAAGGTGAAGGTGTCCCTGACGAACGAGACCTTCTCGGCCGGGACACCAGCGGCCCCGAATCGCTCGATCGCGTGGCTCTCGACACCCCACGTCATGGGGCTGACGAATCCCTCTGGCGGTGGCGGCGCGTAGGCGGAACTGATCTTCAGGATCTGCGCCACGAGTGTCGGGTCGTTGGGAATCCAGTTGCCCATCACGATCCGGCCACCGGGTCTGGTCACCCGCAGCATTTCCTTCGCCACGTCGAATGGCTTCGGCGCGAACATGGCGCCGAAGATGCTGACGACGAGGTCGAAGCGCTGATCGGCGAGGTTGTGCAGATCGGTCGCATCGCCTTCCTGGAAGCGGCAATTCGTCAGCCCCTCGTCCTGGGCCCGCCTGTTCCCTGCGTCAACGAGATTCCTCGCGATGTCGACGCCGAGCACGTCAGCGCCACGCCTCGCCATCGGCAGGGCCGTCGTCCCATCGCCGCATCCGAGATCCAGCACCTTCATGCCCGCGGTGACACCCAGTCCGGCGACGAGTGCCTCTCCGCTCTCCCGCATGCTGGCCGCAATGCGCGTGAAGTCACCCTTTTCCCACAAGGCCTTGTTCGGATTCATGGACGTTGTCCCTCCCAGGACGGCAGCTCTGGCTTGCTGCAACCAGGTTGATGCACGATCGTCGATCGGAGGAGCCCCGTGGAGCCATAGCCAGGGCACCGCGTTGCCTGCTCGAAACACCGGACGTGTGAGGCGGCCGGTCTGGCGGGTCTGCTAGCGGTTCGAACGCCGCCACGTGGCTGGGGCCGCGCCAATGGCTTTCTTGAACGCGCGCGAGAATGCGGCTTCCGAGTCGTACCCGACAGCCTCGGCCACCTGTGCGAGGGAGGCGCTGGTCATGCGGAGCTTCTGCGTGGCGACCTGCATGCGCCAGTTCGCGAGGTAGCGCATGGGCGGCACGCCAATCAGTCGGATGAAGCGGTCGGCCAGCGCGGAGCGCGACAAGCCGACTTCACGTCCGAGGTCATCGACCGTCCAGCACCGCGCGACGTCGCGGTGGAGCAGTGCCAGCGCCCGCGCCACGTAGGGTTCGCGCAGCCCGGCGAGCCAGCCGCTCTGGCCCTCGGTCAGCGTCTCCGCGTAGCGCCGCACCGCCTCCACAAACAGCAGCTCCGACAGTTTGGCGAGCACGGTCTCCGACCCCGGGCGGCCGGCGGCAACTTCTTCGGCGGCGTACTGGAATGTCGATCGAATCCATTCGGCCTTCCCGCCTTCCTCGGCGCTGAGTTTCAGCAGGGGTGGGAGCGCTGAGAGCACCGGATTGCCTTCGGCACCGGCGCAGCCGAGAAAGCCACAGACCACTCGCGTCCGTCCGCCTGTGCCGCCGTGATGAATGGACAGCAGTCCGCCGCTTGTGGGCGGCCGGATGATATCGCCCGCCGCCGCAGGCGGCAGGTTGAGGTTGCTGCCCATCAGGTGGCGGTCGTTGCGCGGCACCAGCACGACATCGCCGGCCCCGAGCGTGACGCGATCCCCGCCCTCACCTGCGACGCACACATCGAGTGCGCCCTCGACGATGTAGTGATACGGAATCACATGGGACGCC
>CANJYC010000114.1 GCA_947478985.1 Acidobacteriota bacterium
TATCGCGACCAGCTCGCGGAAGCACTCTTCAACGGTGTGATGAAGTACCAGACGTCGCTCAAAGCCAGCCAGCGCGTGGCCGAGCGATAGACTTCGGCCGTCGGAACGATCGCCGGACGGCGTCAGCCGAGCCGGAGTGTGACGTGCGAGTGCTCGACCGGATCGACGGCCTCGCGTCGCCGTTTGCGCCAGATGACGGCGCCACCGATGAACATCCCGACGAGGATCCCGCCGATGAAGACCACGCCGATCACCCCGACGGCGGAGAGCAGCACGCTGCCGTAGGAAATCTCGGGCGTTACCGGCGGTTGCTTGAAGACGTCGACGACGATCGGACCCTGCGGCTGAAACAGCACAGGCTCAGGCTCGCGTCCCCCACGCCTGTGCGTCGAGCGCGAGCTCGACCAGCGTGCGCACACCGACGCCCGTGGCCCCCTTGGGCTGGTAGGCCTTGGTCTCGTCGGCCCAGGAGGTCCCGGCAATATCCATGTGGACCCATGGCAGGGTGCCAGTAAATTCCTCGACGAAGAGCGCTGCCGTGATCGCACCGGCCGGGCGGCCGCCGGTGTTGCCGAAATCCGCGATTTCGCTCTTGAAGAGCTCTTTGTAATCCTCGAACAGCGGCATCGGCCACGACCGATCGCCGGCGCGCTCGCTCGCGCGCAGGACCTCGTCGACCCAGGTCCTCGGCCGGCCGAAGATGCCGCTCGTGGTCTTGCCCAGCGCGACGATGACCGCGCCAGTGAGGGTGGCCAGATCAACCAGGTGCGTGGCGCCGAGCTGTCGGACGTACCACAGCGCGTCGCCGAGAATCAGGCGCCCCTCGGCGTCGGTATTGAGCACCTCCACCGTCTTCCCCTCGGCGCTGGTGAGAATGTCGCCGGGCTTGATGGCCCGTCCGCCCGGCATGTTCTCGGTCGTCGGGACCACACCGATGCAACGGACTGGCAGGTTGAGCCGCGCGATGGCCGACATCGCGCAGATGACCGCCGCGCCACCAGACATGTCGTCCTTCATCTTGTCCATCTCGAGCGATGGCTTGATCGAGATGCCTCCGGTGTCGAAGGTCACGCCTTTGCCAACCAGCCCAAGCACCACACCGTCGACGGCGTGTTTCGGTTCGTGCCGCAGCACGATGACGCGCGGCGGCTCGGCGCTGCCGCGCGCGACGCCCAGCAGCATCTCCATCTTCAGGCCGGCGATCTGCTTCTCGTCGAGTACCTCGACGCCCAGACCGGCGGTCTTCGCGATCGCCACCGCGCGGTCGGCGAACAGGCGCGGCGTGAGACCGTTGCCGGGCTCGTTGGCCATCTCCCGCGCCATGTTGCAGCACTCGCCGACGATGCGGCCTCGCGCAGCCGCCTGTTCGATGGCGGTCGACGTGCTCCCCACATGGATGTCGACGTGGTCGAGCCAGACGCGCGGATCGCCCCCGGACTTGTAGGACGCCCCGTCGAAGTTGGACATCACGGCACCCTCGGCGAGCACCTGAGCCGCCACCTCGGGCTGAACCAGCGTGCCGGCACGGTTCAGGATGGTGATCGTGGTCATACCGCGGCGGCGCGCCGTCAACCCGGCGGTGATCGCCACCCGGCGAAGCCGCTCGGCCTGACAATCGGCGCGCTTACCCGCACCCACGAGAATCACGCGTCCGGCTTTCCAGCCGGCTGCGGACATCGAAAACAGCTCGAAGACCCGGCCCCGGAACTCCCCGCGTGACCGTGCGCGACCGAGGTCTCCCCCGGAAGCCTGGTCAAGTCCGTCGAGATCGTCGAGCGAATCCTCTTCGAAGATGGGAATCACCAGCGATTCTGTGGCGATATCCTTGGCGGCTCGGGTCGTAACGGCGACAGACGGGGTGCGGTGAACGGTGTGCATCGAATCGGTATCTCGGCGTGTAACAGCTTGTCCTGCTACGGGTTGGAGCCTAGAATTGGTGAGCCCCTGCCCGACCAAGGACCATCATGAACGATTCACGAGGCGCGTTTTGCACGCTGATTGCCGTGCTGGCTTTCGCAATGCCGTCCAGCCCGGCGTGGAGCGCCCAAGCCGGGAGTCGTGACGACAGGAAACCAAGTCTAGCACTCAAGGCCACGCCGCCGGTCGGCTTCTCCCCACTCCGGGTACGTATTGTCGTGGACGCCCGGGGAGGCGCGGACGACTACGCCGACTTCTACTGCCCGTCAATCGAATGGGACTGGGACGATGGCACCGTCTCGGAGAACTCCGCCGACTGCGACCCTTACGAACCGGGCAAGAGCCGCATCGATCGGCGATGGACGGCCGAACACCTCTATCGGCGCGCCGGCAGCTACAAGGCGACCTTCCGTATCAAGCAGAAGGACAAGGCCGTGGCCACCAGCGTGGCGAACATTCAAATACGAGCCGGTGTGCAGGACAATTCCGGGCAATGACCGAGACCGCCGTATCTGTTGATGCCGTGATGGAAGACCTGCACGCGCGTGTCCGCGAGCGTCTCCGCGAGAGACTCGTGCGGAGCGGCGCCTCGGCGGCCTTTGACGATCCAGCCCTGTTCGCCAGCGTCGAGTCCCTGTTGCACACCGCCACGGACGTGGGCGATACCGATGCCCTGCTCCTGCCGGAACTGCTGGGCGACCCTGAGACCTGGCGGCTCGAAACGGCGATGCGGTACCAATCGCATCGCGCCACCGGCGCAGCCTCCGTGGTCATTTTCATCAAGCGGCGTCTGCTGATGCCGATCTTCCGCTGGCTGTTCGAATACAGCCGCGACAACTTCGAGCGGCAGCGGCGCGTGAATCGTGTCCTGTTTGCCTGCGTCCAGGAACTGGCGGTCGAGAATGCGCGCCTGCGGCGTGACCTCGACCGCTCCCCCCGTTGAAGCTCGCCTTCGTCGTCCAGCGATACGGCGCGGACATCGCGGGCGGCTCCGAAGCCCATTGCCGCGAACTCGCGGAGCGGCTCGCCTCCCGCCACGACATCACCGTGCTCACGACGTGTGCGCGCGACTACGTCACCTGGGAGAACACCTATCCGCCCGGCACGACAGCCGAACGCGGCGTACGGCTGATGCGCTTTCGCGTCGCCCGGCCACGATCCCTCACGCAGTTTGCCGATCTCAGTGACGACGTCTTCGACGGCCGCGCCTCCCTCGAACAGCAGGAGGCCTGGTTTCGCGCGAACGGGCCCGACACACCGGCGCTGCTCGATCATCTTCGCGAGCACGGCCGTGACTACGACCTTGTGCTGTTCTGGGCGTTCCGATACGCGCCCTCATTTTTCGGCGTCCCGCTCGTCGCCGACCGCGCCGTGCTCCTGCCGACCGCGGAGGACGACCCCGCCGTCCACCTCCCGATTCTCGAGGACTACTTCCAGCGGCCGGCGGGCTATCTTTTCCTGACACCCGAAGAGGAACGGCTCGTGTCGACCCGGGCAGGACGGCCACTGAGACCGGCCGCCACGATCGGCATCGGCCTCGATCCCGCATCGGCACGGCCGCCGCGTACCGCGCTCGACGCGCTGAGGATTCCCGAGGACTTCGTGCTGTATCTGGGGCGCGTGGATCGGAACAAGGGCTGCCACACGCTGCTGGAATACTTCGAAGGCTACGCGGCCGAGCATGCCTCGCCGACCCTCGTGCTCGCCGGTCCCGCGAAGATGCAGATTCCGTCACACCCGCGAATCCGCGCCCTCGGCTACGTATCAGACGAGATCCGCACGGCCCTGCTGACCCACGCGCGCGCGCTCATCGTGCCCTCGCCGTTCGAGAGCCTGTCAATCGTGCTGCTGGAAGCGTGGAATCACGGTGTGCCGGCGCTGGTCAACGCGCGGTGCCAGGTGCTGGCCGGACAGGTCACGCGCGCCGATGGCGGGCTCTACTATCGATCGGCGGCCGAGTTCTCCGAAGCGCTGTCATACCTGCTCGCACACGCCCCCGAGCGCGCAGCGATGGGACGGCAGGGGCTGGCCTACGTGGAACGCGAATACCGCTGGCCGACGGTCCTCGCTCGCGTCGAATCGCTGCTCGCCGAGGTCGCCGCAGCCGCCTCCCCAGCCTCGCAGCGAACACGGGGCTGATCGCTCATGCGTATTCGCCACAAAGTCGGGTAAGATTCGCGCCAACGGAGAGGACATCCCATGATGCATACGCGATCTGTTCTTGCAGCCCTGGTTCTCGCAATGACCCTGAGCTCGTACTTCGCCTTCGCGCAGCAGCCACCGGCTGCTCCACCGGCCGCGGCACCACCGCCACCCATGAGCTTCTTCGTCACCAGCGTCTCCAAGGGAGATGGCGCCAATTACGGGGGGCTGGCGGGAGCCGACGCCTACTGCCAGACGCTGGCGCAGGGCGCCGGACGCGGCAACGTGCGATGGGTGGCCTACCTGAGTACCCAGGGTCCGGGCGCGGTGAACGCGCGCGACCGGATCGGACAAGGCCCCTGGTATAACGCCCTCGGCACTATCGTCGCCGCCAATCTCGCGGAGTTGCACGGCGACACGCTTGAGATGGGGCGCGTGGGCAATCGCATCAACAAGAACACCTCGCGTGACGAAAAAGGCGCACTCGTGAAGGGCGTCGGCGACACACCGAACCAGCACGACATCCTCACCGGCTCACAGCCGGATGGCCGCGCGTATACCGATGCGGCGGACCACACGTGCAGCAACTACACGAGCAACGCCACCGGTCGCGGCAACGTGCAGTTGGGCCACCACGACAAGATCGGGAACGGCAACGGTTCGTGGAACTCATCGCACGCGAGCCGTGGCTGCAGTCAGGCCGATCTGATTCCGACCGGCGGCAACGGTTACTTGTACTGCTTCGCACCCGGCAACTAGCACTGGCTATGGCACGACTGCATGCGGTGGTGAGTCCCGGGCACAGCGGCAGCACCGGGCGCGCGGCGTTGCATTCGTGCTTCTTCTTCATTCTCGGCACGCTTTGTCTGCTTTCGGCGGCGGCAGCGCAGACCGGGCCGCCGCCGCGCGAGAGCGTGGCTGTCATCCCCTTCATCAACATTTCCGGGCAGCCCGGCGAGGAGTGGATTGGCGCCGGGATCGCCGAGACCGTCGTGGCCGATCTGAAGGGCGTTGCGACGCTGTCGGTGATCGACCCCGACGTGGTCCGCGCGATGGTGCGCAGCCTCAGCCCGAAACTGGATGACTCCAGCGGGTCAGCGGTGGGGCTCGGCCGCGAGCTGAAGGCGGCCTGGCTCGTAACCGGCGCCTACCAGCGCCTTGGCGATCAGGTACGGATTACCGCTCGCATGATCAACGTCCGTACGGGGGAGGTGAACCGCACGGCAAAGGTCGATGGCCGTCTTGCCGACATGTTCGTGCTTGAAGATCGGATCGTGACCGCGCTGGGCGTCGTCCCACCCGCGGCCGCCCCGGCTCAGGGACAGGCATCTGCAGTGCGCGGGACCGTCCCCGCAGGCCCAACGCCTGCTGCGGCTCCCGCGCAGACCGCGGCACGGGCGCCAGGAGGTGCCGGAGGCCCAGGCGCCCGGGGTCCGTCGGCGATGGGCGCTGCGGCCGTACGGGCGGCAGCGGCGCCACCGGCACCTGCGCCGGTCGCGCCAGCAACGGTGTCGCGGACACCCGAGGGCGCCATCACGGTTCGTGCGGTGCGCCTCACGGGGCCGATCAAGATCGACGGGCGACTTGACGATCCGATCTACGCCGACGTGCCCGCGATCCGCGACTACATCCAGCAGGAACCCCGTGAAGGCGAGCCGGCCTCCGAGTTAACCGACTCGTGGATCTTCTTCGACGACAAGAACCTGTATGTCTCGGCCCGGTGCTGGGACTCGCATCCCGAACGCGACGTCTCGAACGAGATGCGCCGAGACACCGGGGGCATCTTCCAGAACGAGAACTTCACGGTGATGCTCGACACGTTCCACGACAAGCGGAACGGCATGTTCTTCGAGGCGAACATGCTCGGCGGGCTTCGCGACGCACTGGTGACAGATGAAACCGACCAGAACACCGATTGGAACGGCGTCTGGGACGCGAGAACGGGCACCTTCGACGGCGGGTGGACGGTCGAGATGGTCATCCCCTTCAAGACCCTCCGGTACAACGCCGGCCCGAATCAGGTCTGGGGCGTGAACCTCCGCCGGATCGTGCGCTGGAAGAACGAGTTCTCCCACCTGGTACCGCTGCCGGCGTTCCTGGGCACGCAGGCCTTCAACCACGTGTCTTTCGGCGCGACGCTCGTCGGCCTCGAAGTGCCGGACACGAGCCTGAACCTCGAGCTCAAGCCATACGGCATCTCGGGCCTGCGGACGGACCTGAACGCGAGGCCGGCGTTCGAGAACGACCGCAACAGCGACTACGGGCTGGACGTGAAATACGGGATCACGAAGAGCCTGACGATGGATCTGACCTACAACACCGACTTCGCGCAGGTCGAA
>CANJYC010000115.1 GCA_947478985.1 Acidobacteriota bacterium
CGTCATGCAGCACCCGGTGACGACCGAGTACGACGAGGCCCGGCACCAGGTGGAGGAGACGCTGTATGCCGTCACCGGGGTCGGACTGCCGGTGCTCTGGTTCTGGCCCAACGTCGATGCCGGCTCGGATGGCACGTCGAAGGGGATTCGCGTCTTCCGCGAGCAGGTGGATCCTCCTGACTTTCACCTCTTCCGGAACATGTTTCCGGAAGACTTTCTCCGGCTGCTGTGCGGTGCCACGGCGATTGTCGGCAACTCGAGCGTGGCCATCCGCGAGTGCTCCTACCTGGGCGTGCCGGCCGTGAACATCGGCAGCCGCCAGCAGGGACGCGAGCGTGGACAGAATGTCATCGACGTCGAACACGATCGCGTGGCGATTGCGGCAGCTATCCGCGCCCACATGTCGCGCGGCCGGGCGCCGAAGGACCTGCTGTACGGCGATGGGCAGGCCGGTGCGCGCATTGCTGACTGCCTGGCAACCGTGCCGCTGACGATCGAGAAGAGGCTCACCTACTACTGGCACCCACGCTCTCGCCGGATCGGGACCGCCGCATCGCGGCCCTCGGCTACGACTACGCCGCGCAGTCGAGCGAGGCGCTCACGCACTGCAATCTGTGCGGTGCGTCCACCTTCATCGTCCTCACGCACCGGGATCGCTACGGATACGCCGCCGAGGCGCATGCCTGCCGCCAGTGCGGTCTGGTGTTCCTCAATCCGCGGATGACGGCGGATTCCTACGGCCGGTTCTATAACGGCATCTATCGACCGCTCGTCAGTGCCTTCCATGGCCGGCTCATCGATGCCCATACGATTCAGGCCGAGCAGCGCGAGTACGCCGCGGAGCGCGCCGGCCTACTGCGCCCGTTCCTCGCCGACAGCGGACGCCGAACGATGCTGGACATCGGCGGCTCAACCGGTGTGGTGGCTCATCACTTCACGCAGGTGTTCGGGCTGTCAGGCACGCTGATCGACCCGGCGCCGCTCGAGGTGGAGCAAGCGAAGCGTCTTGGCCTGGAGACGATTACGGGCCTGGTCGAGGAGCACGACTTCGGTCACCGGCGTTTTGACGTGGTGATCATCTGCCAGACCGTCGACCATCTCCTCGATATCGCCGGCACGCTGGCGCGCGTGCGGCAACTGCTGTCCGATAACGGCGTGCTGTTCATCGACATCGTCGATTTCCGGGCCGCGTATCTGCGCAACCGCTCCGTTGAGGCGGCCGTCAAGATCGATCATCCCTACTACCTGACGGAAGCCACGATGGAGTGTTATCTGCGGCGCGCGGGCTTCGCGATAGAGCGGAGCGACTACGCCGCCGATCACCTGCACGTCAGCTACGTGTGCGCGCCCCGCGCGGCCGAACCGGCGTGTCTGCCGGCACCGACCAGTGTCGACGGGATGCTGCGCGAAATCCGCGCTGTGCAGAACACGCCACGGTGACCGGATCCGTCCTGGCGATCGTTCCCGCCCGCGGCGGGTCGAAAGGGGTGCCGGGCAAGAACGTCCGGCCTCTCGCCGGCCGGCCACTCGTCGAGTACACGGCACGCGCGGCGGCGGACTCCGGGGTGATCGATCGGATTATCCTGTCAACGGACTCGCCAGAGATTGCCGAGGTCGGGCGCCGTGCCGGCCTTGAGGTGCCGTTTCTCCGCCCGGCAGCGCTTTCCGCCGATGACACCCCGATGCTGCCGGTGCTGCAACATGCGCTCGAAGTGCTCGAACAGGAAGGCTGGACGCCGGAGATTGTCGTGCTGCTGCAGCCGACCTCGCCGCTCCGCACCGGCGCCCATATCCGCGCCGCGGTGACGATGCTGCGGGAGACGCGGGCTGATTCGGTCGTCACGGTCGTCGAGGTGCCACGCCATCTCTCGCCCGACTACGTGATGCGGATCGAGGGCGGCAAGCTCGTGCCGTTCCTTCCCGAAGGCGCGCGGGTGGCACGCCGGCAGGACGCGCGCGCGGCGTACGCGCGCGAGGGGACGGTCTATGCCTGCTGGCGGTCGACGATTGAACGCTTCGGATCGATCTACGGTGAGGATTGCCGTCCACTGCCAATCGATCCGGGCGAGTCGCTGAGCATCGATTCACCCGCGGACTGGGACGCCGCCGGGCGGCTGCTTGCCGGACGTTAGCCGGACGGCGCTGCGGCGAATGGTGCCACGCGGCATCAGACTCGCAGGCAGCCGGTGGATCGCGAGTCGCCAGAGCGCCAGGCTCGACCAGCAACTGGCCGCGCTCGCAGGCGGTCACGGGACCATCGTGGCTGGCCCCTGGCTTGGAGAGGTCGGCTTTGAGCTGCTGTACTGGGTGCCGTTCCTTCGCTGGTTTGCGGAGCGGTTCGCGGTGCCGGCCGAGCGGATCCTCGTCCTGTCGAGGGGTGGGACGCAGGCGTGGTACAGCCCGTTTGCGGGGCAGTACGCGGATGTCTTCGATCAGGTGACGCCGGACACGTTTCGTGACCAGCATGACGCGCGAGTACGTCGGCTCGGCGAACAGAAGCAGACACAGCTCACCGAATTCGATCGGGAACTCCTCGCAGGTGCCACCAGTGCGGCGCGGATCGTCTCCTGGTCACTGCTGCACCCATCGTCCATGTACGCGCTGTTCAATCCATTCTGGTGGGGACATCTGTCAACGCAGTGGGTGCATCGCCACGCCCGGTACGCCCGGCTTCAGCCGCCGCCGCAGTCGGAAGCGACACTGCCGGATACAACACTGCCTGAGATGGTGCTGCCCAGCGAGCCCTACGCCGCCGTGAAGTTCTACTACAACGAATGCTTTCCACCGACCGATCGCAATCGCGCGTTCGTGCGTGACGTGACCGAGGCGCTCGCGTCCGTTGGTCCCGTCGTCGCGCTGCATAGCGGTCTGCGGATCGACGATCACGCCGGTGAGCGCGTGGAGGCGCACGGGGTCCGGCACCTGCCTGAGGGACTCGACCCGGCGCGCAATCTGCTCGTGCAGAGCGCGATCGTGGCCGGCGCTCGCGAGTTCGTGGGCACTTACGGCGGGTTTTCCTACCTGGCACCGTTCTCCGGCGTACGCTCGACGGCGTTTTACAGCCATGCCGCCGGGTTCTCGCCGAGGCACCTGACCATGGCACGCGACGCGCTGACGTCGATCGGTGATGGAGGATTGCTACAGGTGCGGGACGTGGTCGAGGGAATTGGCCGTGGCCAATGACCGATGGGCGCCGGCGCTCGACCAGCAGGCGCGCGTGGCCAAGCGTGCCGCCTTCGAGGCGGCTCGGCGCGGCGTGAAGATCACAGGTGAACGCATGAAGAATGCGCTGACGGCCGTATCCAATCTCACGGCACGACAGTGGCGCCGGGCGAGCAAGGTGGGACCCTACATCGACCACCGCCTGCACAAGCTGTCAGATGCCCGCAAACGCGCCGTCACCTACGGCCTCGAGTGGCGTGTCGAGCGCGAGGTGGCGCAACTGGCGACCGGATCCGACCCCCTCATCGTCGGACCCTGGTTGTCGGAAGTCGGGTATGAGGCCCTGTACTGGGTGCCATTCGTCCGCTGGGTGCAGGCCACCTATCACGTCGATCCCGCTCGTCTCATCGTGGTCACCCGGGGGGGCGCGGCGGTGTGGTACCGCGACATCACGACCCGCTCGGTCGAGCTGTTCGATGTGCTGCCGCCCGCAGTCTACGCCGAGCGGAACGCGCAGCGCGCCGATGATGGGGGGGGCACGCTGAAGCAGTGGACGATCTCGCCGCTCGACGAGGAGATTGCCGACGAGGTGCGCCGCCGTGCCGACGCGCCGCGCGCGCGGCTGTTCCATCCGTCGCTGATGTACCGGCTGTTCCAGCAGTTCATGCTCGGCCACAGGCCGTCTTCATTCCTGCTGCGACGCACGCGCTATCGACGGATCGCGATTCCCGACGTTGCGCTGCCGCCGCTGCCGCGCGACTACGTGGCCGTGAAGTTCTATACCGCAGCGTCATTGCCGCCGACGCCCTCCATCACGCGAATGCTGCAGTCGATGGTGCTGGCGCTCGCCGAGCAGCGGCCCGTGGTGATGCTCGACACCGGTTTTGCGCTGGACGATCACGAGGACTACACCTTCGAGCGGGCGAGCCGCATTCACACCGTGCGGGACATGCTGCGTCCGGAGGACAATCTAGCCGTGCAGACCGCCATCATCGGCCGCTCCAGCGGGTTCGTCGGCACCTGCGGCAGCCTGGCCTGGCTCGCGCCGATGCTCGGCATCGACACGACCGCGGTGCTGGCCGACGCGCGGTTCCTGCACGGCCATCTGCAGGTCGCCAGGCAGGTCTTTCAGACGCTCGGCGGCGGACGCTTTTCCCCGCTCGATATCTCCACCTTCGATCAGCTCGGGCTGACGATTCACGCGAACCCGTCGACGATGGACGGTTCCCCAGGCGGCCCCTCACACCCATGAGCATTCGCAACGTCCTCGTGACCGGCGGCGCCGGTTATATCGGTTCACACCTGGTTGACGCGCTGGTGGCGCGCGATTACGCCGTCACCGTGCTCGACAACCTGGAACCCCAGGTGCACCGCAGCGGCACCTGGCCCTCGTATGCCAATCCAAAGGCAACCTACGTGCGAGGGGATGTGCGCGATCGCGCCGTCTTCGAGCCGCTGGTCATCGCCAACCAGGCCGTGGTGCACTTTGCGGCCGCGGTGAGCGTGGGCCAGAGCATGTATCAGGTCGACCGCTACGTCGACGTGAACACGCGCGGCACGGCGCTGCTCCTCGATATCCTGGTCAACACGAAGCATGCGGTGGAGAAAGTGATCGTCGCCTCGTCGATCGGGGTCTACGGCGAAGGCGCCTACGCCTGTGCCGTGCACGGTCCGGTGGCGCCGATCATCCGGCCGGAGCAGCAGCTCGCCGAGCGCGACTGGGAACAGCGGTGCCCGCACTGTCATCAGCACGTAACCTCGGTGCCGACACCGGAAGACAAGGCGCTGTATCGCGACAACATCTACTCGATGACCAAGTACCACCAGGAAGAGATGGTGCTGCTCATCGGCAAGACCTACAGCATCCCGGCTGTGGCCCCGCGTTTCTTCAACGTCTACGGTCCGCGTCAGAGCCTCAGCAACCCGTATGCGGGCGTGGCGGCGATCTGGCTCAGCCGGCTGATGAACGGGAAGGCGCCGGTGGTGTTCGAGGACGGCGGCCAGTTGCGTGACTTCGTCTCGATTCACGACGTCGTGGACTGCCTCGTGCTGATGCTCGAGCGTTCCGGGGCCGACTATCTGCCGGTCAACGTCGGCTCAGGCGAGACGGTGACGATTCTCGATATTGCCCGCATGCTCGGGCGTCTGCTGGGCTCCTCGATTGCGCCTGAGATCACCCAGACCGGCCGCAAGTTCGACATCCGTCACAATACGGCGGACATCACGCGCGCGCGTGAGACGCTGGGCTTTGCGCCCAAGGTCACGCTGGAGCAGGGATTCACGGAGCTGATCGAGTGGGCCCGTACCTCGCCGGACGGGGCGGTCGACTTCTTCGATCGGGCGCTCGACGAATTGCGGGCCAAGGGGCTGCTGGTGCAGCATGCGCCGCGATGATTCTCGCCTTTGATGACCTCCCGCCGCTGGCCGGGAAGGTGGCGATGGTGGACGGTGCCTTCGACCCGCTGCACCGTGGCCACATCGAGTACTTCCGCGCCGCGAGCGAGCTCGGCGTGCCGTTGTTCTGCAATGTCGCATCCGATCGCTACGTGCGAACGAAGCACCGCCCGTTTCTCGGCGAGGAGCAGCGCGCCGCGATCATCGACGCGATTCGATACGTCAGCTACACCCACATCTACCAGATCGACACCGAGACCGTGCTCAAGCAGCTCCGTCCGCGCTACTACGTGAAAGGCAGCGACTGGCGGGGACGGCTGCCGGCCGATCAGATCGCGATTTGTCGAGAGCACGGCATCGAGGTCGTCTATCTGGAGACGATCCTCGATTCATCCAGCCGCATCCTGAAGGACTACTGCGCGCAGCAGGGACAACCATGACCATGAGCGAGTTCGAACAGCGGATCCAGGCCCAACGGCCGACCGGGTCGGCGCACTACGACGCCGAATACTTCACGGGCGAGTGGCGCGATGCCGGCAACAATTACAACCTGGAGACGCGCCGGCAGATCGAGGCGAAGAACCCCGCTCTGATCAAGGACGTATTCCAGCCCGTCAGGGCGCTCGACCTGGGCTGCGGTCCCGGCGCGCTCATGCATCTGCTCTGGGAGCTTGGTGTCGACGTGCAGGGGATCGATTTTGCCGAGAGCAGCCGTCGCCTTGCGACGCCGGAGGTGCGCGACCGCATCACGA